>NZ_JAXGWW010000020.1:0-17632 GCF_040773105.1 Lentilactobacillus sp. | reverse complement strand
TGACGGCTTAAACATGTTTGCTGGGGTTAACAGCTGGTTTGTTGTCCAAGTCTGTTCTGACGACTAAAACATCACATACCGCTGTTCGAGTGACATACTCAGTAACTGAACCGATTAAGAGTCTTTCAACGGCATTCAAACCAGTTGCACCGATCATGATTAAATCGATGTTGAGATTTTGTGGAATGTCTCTGGCAATGACGGTCTTTGGTGCACCGTACTCAATCGAATAATCAACATCGTTGAGACCTGCTTTTTTTGCATCTTCAATGTATTTATCCAAAGTTTCTTTTGCGGTATCAGTGACTTGTTCAACCATTGACGTATCAAAGCTTGAAATATTTTGAAATGCACGTGTGTCAACAACGTGAACTAAGTGAAGAGATGCATTATTACGAATGGCAACGGCAACACCCTTCTTGAATGCCAACTCAGCCTCGTAGGATCCGTCAACTGGGACCAAAATTTGTTTATATTGTTGTTGTAACATGATGCCCACCCTCATTTCTTTCTAATTAACTTAATTGTACTTTACTTTCGGGAAAATACAAAGAAATAAATACTTAGTGTTGCTTATGGTTGATCACGTTTAGGATCGCAAATTCAACGATTAACCCGTGAGCTGTCATCCATAGAAGCACAACCAAAATTAAGATATCGTTTTGAATCAATAGTGAAATAATTCCCAATAACGCTAAAAATAAAAACATCCAACCGCCATTTTTGGCAGCACTTTTTAACCTGGGCTCGTCTTGAACCGAGATATTAAACATCGTTTTCTTTAAATGAGAGAGGAGGTAGTAGCCAATATAGGCTGCAATGATGACGGCAATGCCGACTAAAATATTAATGATCATGAGTATTCTCCAAATTATTTTTCAATTGATTGATGGCCTGACGAGTGCCGCAATTTTAAGTATTGCTGTTTAAGGGCACTTTCAATACGGCCGTTTTCCTTCGGGTGATAATACTGAGCGTTCTTAATTTTTTCCGGCAGGTACTGCTGCTTGACCCAATCATTTGGGAAATCGTGGGGGTACTTGTACGTCACACCACGGCCGAGCTTCTTGGCGCCTTGATAATGAGCATCCTTGAGGTGCAGGGGAACGTCTCCGTAATTGCCGGATCGAATATCGCTTAACGCGTCGTCGATGGCGGTCATGGCTGAATTTGATTTGGGACTCAAACAGAGTTCAATAATCGCATTTGCCAACGGAATCCGGCCCTCCGGCAGGCCCAACTGGCGCGCTGCGTCGATTGCGGCCACGGTCCGCTCACAGGCACCGGGATTTGCCAATCCGATATCTTCATAAGCAATGACCATCAGTCGGCGCATCACCGAAATCAGATCTCCAGACTCAATTAGGCGGCCGGCATAGTGCAGGGCGGCGTCAACGTCGGATCCGCGGATTGATTTTTGAAAAGCCGAAATCACGTCGTAATGGGCGTCACCGTCTTTATCGGAATTTAAGGCCTTTCGCTGGAGACATTCTTCAACGACGGCTTGGGTGACTGGGATGTTTCCTTCAGCATTTTTTTCGGTGGATTTGACCGCCAGTTCCAAAGCGTTCAGCGAGGACCTCAAATCACCATTGGTTGCTGTCGAAAGAAAGTTGATTGCCGAATCAGTAATGGTGACAGGGTAATTGCCAAGCCCCTTTTCCTTATCAGCCAATGCGCGCTGTAAGGCCTTTTTGATGTCATCTGCTGAAAGGGGATGCACCTCAAAAATTTGGGTTCTGGAACGAATGGCCGGGTTGATATTGATATACGGATTTTCAGTCGTCGCCCCGATCAAAATGATTGAACCGTTTTCCAGTAGTGGCAGCAAGAAATCCTGCTTGGTTTTATCCAAACGGTGAATTTCATCCAGCAGCAAAACGACCGTGCCGCTCATCTTGGCTTCTTCCGCGACGACTTGCAAATCCTTTTTGGCATCCGTGGCGGCATTCAGCATCCGAAAGGCATACTTGGTTGAACCGGCAATCGCGCTGGCAATACTGGTTTTCCCAGTTCCCGGCGGCCCATAGAGGATCATCGACGAGAGCATCTTTGCGCGGACCATTCGATCAATGATTTTACCTGGACCAACCAAGTCTTGTTGACCAACGATGTCTTCAATCCTGGTGGGTCGCATTCGATAGGCGAGGGGTTGTTGCATATTGATCCTCCTTTCTTAAACGTGTTAAAAATCAAAACCTTATCAAGTATAACATGTTCCTAAAGGTACAAAAAAAGCGCTTTGCCATAAGCAAAACGCCCGCTGAATGATTAACCCAACTTGTTGTAGTATTCAACAATAAGTGATTCGTCAATATCAGCATCAAGTTCTTCACGTTGTGGAAGACGTACCAATGAGCCTTCAAGCTTGTCTGCATCGAAGCTAACGTATTGTGGACGACCCACAACAGCTTCAACAGCATCCTTGATAACTTGGAGATTCTTGGACTTCTCACGAACAGAGATTACTTGACCAGGTTGAACTTCATATGATGGAATATCAACACGTTTGCCATCAACAGTGATGTGACCATGGTTAACCAATTGACGTGCTTGACGACGAGTGGTAGCCAAACCTAAACGGTAAACCATGTTATCCAAACGCTCTTCAAGTAAGATCATGAAGTTAACACCATGCTTACCTTCACGAATCTTACCGGCACGAACGAACAAGTTACTGAATTGACGTTCAGTCAGTCCGTACATGTAACGAAGCTTTTGCTTTTCGTGTAATTGCAAACCATATTCTGAAAGTTTTGAACGACGGCCTTGACCGTGATCACCAGGAGCATAAGGACGACGTGAAAGTTCTTTACCAGTACCTGATAAAGAGATACCTAAACGACGTGAAATTCTCCAACTTGGACCTGTATATCTTGACATAAGTAATCCTCCAATATTTTTTTGGAGTAAAATAAGCCATTGCAGACTTAGTATTCGTGCATGTTGCTTTGCTCTTTCGCTCAAGCAGCCGATTGAGTTACTTGCAGAACCAATTGAATGGCAACAACATGTTGACGAGCTTACCGTCTACTGCTGCGTTATTTTACACAACCACCATTGTATAAAGATTTCTACCCTAAGTCAACATGTTTAACGAAGATGTCACCAAAGGCGTTCAAGTTTTCTTCATCTTCACTTGAAAAACGATCCAGAATTGGTGAATCGATGTCCAAAACGCCAATTGCCTGACCGTCCTTGAATAATGGAATCACCAGTTCTGATTTGGAGTTGGCATCACAAGCAATGTGGCCGGCAAATTGGTGAACGTCGGCAACACGCAATGAATGCTTCTGCTTGAGTGCTGTGCCACAGACACCGTCACCATTTTTGATATGCATGCAGGCGACATTGCCTTGGAAGGGGCCGAGAATCAATTCATCGTCTGAAGGGACGTAACGGTAAAATCCGACCCAGTTGATATCTTCGAGACTAATGTTTAATAAGGCCGCCGCGTTGGCCATATTTGCAACCAAATCGGTTTCACCTTCTAAAAGGGCGTCAAGCTGTTGGTTCACTAAATTTTTAACGTTTTGCATAATTGTTTTCCTCACTTTAAAAATAATATGGTGAAAGGGCCCTACTATGATATAATTCAACTTAGAGCACATTATTTAACTATTCATACATAATAAATTGTTTTTGACAATTTTACTACAATAACGTTTTTTTATATCTTTATTTCTGAAGGATGGGATCGAATGCTTACTTTGTTGATTGGAATTATCGTGGTAGTGGGGGCTTGTTACCTGGGATTCGTTTTTTATCAAAGACGGACTATTAAGATGGCAACGAGTATTTACGAGAATAAGCGGGATTTGAACAAGATTCCGTTGGATGATGAATTTGCGCTTGCCAAGAAGATGAACTTAACCGGTGAGTCTCACAAAAAGTATGATCAACTGTACAACAAGTATCAGCATTATAAGAACCAAATGCTGCCGAGTATTGATGAAGGCATTGAGGCCGTTAAAGAAGACGGCAAGGGCATTAATTTCTTAAAGACCAAAAGCGATTGGCAAGCTGCCAACAAAGCAATTTCCGACGCTGATTCGACACTCAAAGACATTCAAGCCGGCTTAGCCCAACTTTATGATTTGAATAAGCAGCATAAGTTGGCGCTGGATGAACTCGATAAGAAATACAAGCGCTTGCGAGAAGATATTCTCAATAAGAACCAGTCATTTGGCCCCAGCATTGATAATTTAGAGAAGATGCTATCAGATATTGAGGGGACTTTTGATGAGTTCACCCAATTGACAAAAAGTGGCGATCCAAACAGCGCAGAAGAAGTCTTGAGCGATTTGAATACTGCCACCGACAAATTGGAATCATATATGGATCGGATTCCCAAACTCTATGAATTGATTTCTAAAGAATTTGTTGAACAAGTCGACGAAATCGAGTCCGGCTACAACGAACTAAAACAAAAGCAGTACAACTTTCCCAATGATCAGTTTGTCAAAACAATCAAGGGAATTCGCGATCAGTTGAAGGTTAACACCAAGAAACTTGAAAACTTGGAAATTGATTCGGTTGAAAAAGCGACTCAGAATATCGCGGATCGAATCGACCAGATGTATGACGCAATTGACAAAGAATTTAAAGCCCGTCCGGACGTTGAAAAGCATACCAAAGTCATTGGAGAATACATTGACCATGTTCGCAAACAAAATGGTGACTTGCAGTTAAGGCTGGAAACACTTAACAAAAGTTATGTCTTGAATCATCAAGAAATTGAGAATAATCATCAATATGATCAACAGATTTCAACCATTGAAAAGAAGTATCAAAACGAAGTTCAACAAATGAAGGATGGCGAGGCTGTTTTTTCAACCATTCAAACTGATCAAAAACAAATGATGAAGGACTTGAGTCAAATTGAGTCCGAGCAAAAAGCACTCTTTCAAGCAGCCATCAAATTGCCAAAACAAGAAAATGCTGCCAGAAGTGCGCTGGCCGGTTTTGATTTGGAAATGCGGAATAAAAAGCGTCGAATCGATAATCATAATCTACCCGGATTATCAGACACCTATCAAGATGCATTTGCCGCCGTTATTCGTGAGATCAATCATTTGGATAATGCAATGAATCAGCCACAGATTGATATGGATGATATTTCCAAACAGCTGATTATCATTCAATCGGACATGGATACACTTGAAGAAAAGACCAGTCAGCTGATCGATGATGCAGTGCTGGCTGAACAGACTATTCAGTACGCCAACCGGTTTATCAGCACCAACTCCGAAATTGCTGCTGCCAGCAAAACGGCGCAGATGTACTTTGATCAAAAATATGATTATGAACAGAGCTTAAGTATCATCTCTAAGGCGCTGGAAAAACAGTCTTCCGGCGTTTTCACCAAGATTAAAGATGATTATTTCAACTCCAAGAAACGTTCCAAGTCTGATAATGTCGTTGAAGAAGATCAATAATTTGAATGAAAAGACGGGCACAATCAAAAATGTGGCCCGCCTTTTGTTTGTTTTAAAATCGACGCCAACAAGCATCCCGCTTGTGACACGCTGTGTTTGGGTGTATCATACTGGGAGTTATATTTGTTGGAGTCGAACCAATAAATGAGAGAAGAAGGTTTCGAATGATTTATTTTGATAATAGTGCCACCACAAAAGTATTACCTGAAGTTCTTGACACATACAATAAAGTTAGCCAGCAGGTCTGGGGGAATCCTTCCAGCCTGCATAATTTTGGTGAGCAGGCATTCAACTTACTTGAGCAGTCACGTAAGCAGATTGCCGATTTACTGAACGTTCATCCTGATGAAATCTACTTTACAAGTGGCGGAACCGAAGGCGACAACTGGGTTATCAAGGGAACCGCAATTGAAAAGCGGGCCTTTGGTAAGCACTTAATTACCACCTCGGTTGAACACGCCGCCGTCAAGAATTCGTTTGAACAGCTCAGACAGTTGGGCTATGACGTGACCTATTTACCGGTCGATGACGAGGGCCGCATTTCGATTGATGATTTAAAAGCTGCGATTCGTCCAGAGACGACGTTGGTGTCGATTATGGCGGTCAATAATGAAATTGGGACGATTCAGCCAATCAAAGAAGCGGCTGAGCTGTTAAAACAATACCCTAAAATTCACTTCCATGTCGATGCGGTTCAGGGATTAGGAAAGGGAATTCAGGATCAGATTTTTAACGATCGGACTGATTTTGCCGTGTTCTCCGGCCATAAGTTCCACGCACCTCGTGGGACAGGTTTCATCTACGCACGTCGCGGCCGCAGAATCGCGCCATTAATGAATGGTGGCGGACAGGAAAAAAATCAGCGTTCAGGCACCGAAAACCTTCCTGGAATTACCGCCATGTCAAAAGCGATTCGGTTAGTTCTGGGCACAGAACCGGCTGCCGTTGATAAGGAACGCCAAATCAAGCAATTGATTATGGACCACATCAGTCAGTTTGATAAAGTGACCATTTTTTCAAAGAATGACGCCACGTTTGCACCACATATCTTATGTTTTGCAATCAAGGGTGTTCGTGGTGAAACAATTGTCCATGCCTTTGAAAAACACGATATCTACATTTCAACCACCAGTGCCTGCTCATCTAAAGATCATGACGAATCAGGAACTTTAAATGCGATGCGGGTCCCGGACGATATTGCCACCAGTGCGGTTCGAATTTCACTTGGCGATCATAATACACTTGATGAAGCCAAACAATTCGTGAAAGTATTTGATCAATTGTATGAAGAATTTGACAAATTAAGTTAGGAGTCAGTATGCACTATACAGAAATTATGGTTCGCTATGGCGAGCTGTCCACTAAGGGCAAAAATAAAAAAGATTTTATTAAGCAGCTTGGCAGAAATGTCCGAGCTGTTTTGCACCCATTTCCAAAGCTCGAAGTCAAGCCACAGCGGGACCGACTTCACGTGGCCCTCAATGGTGAAGACGATCAGGCGGTTATCGATAGTTTGAAGGGCGTTTTTGGAATTGAAAATTTTTATCCATCAGTTAAGTTGGATAAAGACATGGAGACGATTAAACAAACTGCGCTGGAAATGGTCAAAGAACAGTACCATGACGGAGCAACGTTTAAAATTAACACCCGTCGCCAGGATAAACATTTTCAATACGACACCAACCAAATCAATAATCTGTTAGGCGACTACATCCTTGAAAATGTTGACGGTATTAGCGTTGACGTCAAGAACCCCGACATTTCAATTCGTGTTGAAATTCGCATGAACGGGGCGTTTTTGTCTTCAGAAAAGATTCATGGGGCGGGCGGCCTTCCGGTGGGAACCGGTGGCCGGGCAACCATGATGCTTTCCGGTGGAATCGATTCGCCGGTTGCAACGTATTTGGCCATGAAACGGGGCGTTAAAATTGACATGATTCATTTTTACAGCCCACCATATACGAGTGACCAAGCCCTGAATAAGGCCAAGCAGTTGACTTCAGTTTTGGCAAAGTATTCCGGCAATATTCAGTTCATTCAGGTGCCGTTTACCGAGATTCAAGAGACCATCAAGGAAAAGGTTCCCGAAGGCTATCTGATGACGATCCAACGGCGGATGATGCTGCGGATTGCCGCCAAAATTACTCAGGAAAGGCATTGCGACGGCGTCTTTACCGGCGAAGCCCTGGGGCAGGTTGCCTCACAAACCTTGGAAAGTATGATGGCCATCAACGACGTTACGACGATGCCCGTATTACGACCGTTGGTATCGATGGACAAGACTGAAATTATCAAGATTTCTGAAAAGATTAAGACGTATGATCTGTCGATTCTGCCGTTTGAGGATTGTTGTACGATTTTTACGCCACCTGCACCAAAGACGCGTCCGGATTTGGACAAGTCGCGCAAGTTTGAATCATACATTGATGTTGACGGCTTGATGAAAAAAGCGATTGATCATATTCAAATTACCGATATCAAACCTGGCGAAGAATTTCTTAACCAAAACCAAGATATCTTTGCCGAACTCCTTTAATTCACAAAACACCTTGCCAAATTTCTTGGAGTGGGCTACATTATGTATAACGTTAGTTAATTGACCAAGGGAGTGCTTTTATGGAAATCACGATCAATGGTAAAGAAGAAAGTATGTTTGGCAATCCACCAGAAGTTGGTGAAACCCTGCCAAAGTTTAAGCTTGAGGACGCTGACGGAAACAAAGTTAAGACTGCTGATATTATTGGCAGAATCACGTTGCTTTCAACGGTTCCCGATATTGATACACCGGTCTGCTCTGTGGAAACTCGAAAATTCAATCAGGAAGCTGATAAGTTTCCCGATGTTCAATTTTTGACCGTTTCCAATAACACGGTTGAACAACAAAAAAATTGGTGTGCTGCACAAGGCGTCGCCAATTTAAAAATGTTGTCCGATGAAAACCTTTCATTAGGTTATGCAATGAAGCTTTATTTACCAAACTTCGGTGCTTTGGCGCGGACAATTTACATTGTTGATGCAACCGGCAAGATTATCTATCGTCAGATTGTTCCTGAAATTACCAATGAGCCGGACTATGACGATGTGTTAAATGCGTTGAAAAAAGTTGCCAAGCGTGTTGACGATTAGTCAAAAGTTGGTTAAGATTAAAATTAAATTAAAGTGTTGAGCAAGAGAGTAGCCAACGATCCGGTTTCAGAAAGAAAATCATTGCTGGGAGATTTTTACCGATTGTTGTGTGAAAGTAACTTGTGAGCTGCCCGCTCGAATTTTGAGAGCGGGACGGGATTATCAGACCGTTACAATGATAGTTAAGTGGGGCTTTGCAGCCCAATTTAGGTGGTACCGCGAGCACTTCGTCCTAATGTTTGGATGGAGTGTTTTTTTGTTACATAAAATTGAGATTGGATTTGAAAGGGGCGACGTCATGTCAGACAAGAAGCAAGAAATGTCAACGAAATATGATCCAACTTCCGTTGAAAAGGGAAGATATAATGAATGGCTTGAAGAAGGGGTATTTGAACCAAGTGGGGATAAAAAAGCAAAACCATTTTCAATCGTTTTACCGCCACCAAATGTTACTGGAAAGCTCCACTTGGGCCACGCCTGGGATACCACACTGCAGGATATGATTATTCGCCGCAAGCGGATGCAGGGTTATGATACCCTTTGGCTGCCAGGAATGGACCATGCGGGGATTGCAACGCAAGCGAAAGTTGAGGCCAAGCTTCGCAAACAAGGCATCTCGCGTTATGACCTGGGCCGTGAAAAGTTTATCGATAAGGTTTGGGAATGGAAAGACGATTTTGCCCGGACCATCAAGGAACAGTGGGCCAAATTAGGGCTTTCACTGGACTATGAACGTGAACGCTTTACGCTTGACGAAGGCTTGTCAAAGGCCGTTCGCAAGGTCTTCGTTTCCCTTTATAACAAGGGCTTGATTTATCGGGGCGAATATATTATTAACTGGGACCCACAGGCTCGGACCGCTTTGTCCGATATTGAGGTTATTCACAAGGATGACAAGGGTGCCTTTTACCACGTTAAGTATCCATTTACGGATGGCACGACATTTAACGGTAAGGACTACATTGAAATTGCAACCACTCGTCCTGAAACCATGATGGGTGATACTGCGGTTGCGGTTAACCCTTCTGATGAACGTTATAAAGAACTGGTCGGCAAAAAGGTTTTGGTGCCTTTAATTAACCGTGAAGTGCCAATCATTGCCGATCAATACGTTGACCCTGAGTTTGGAACTGGAATGGTTAAAATTACGCCTGCCCATGACCCTAATGACTTTAAGGTCGGTAATCGTCATAATCTAAAGCGGATTAATACGATGAACGAAGACGCGTCAATGAACGAAAATGCCGGAAAGTATAAAGGCATGGATCGTTTTGAAGCCCGAAAAGCAATGGTTAAGGATCTTGAAGACGAAGGCCTGATGCTTTCAATTGATCCAATCGTCCATTCAGTTGGTCATTCAGAACGAACCGGGGTTCAAGTCGAAGCCCGTTTATCAACTCAGTGGTTTGTTAAAATGAAGCCACTGGCAGAACAAGCCATTCAAAATCAATCAACTGACGATAAGGTCAGCTTCTTTCCTGAACGATTTGAAGGCACTTTCACCCAGTGGATGGAAAACGTGCATGATTGGGTTATTTCTCGTCAGCTTTGGTGGGGACATCAGATTCCAGCCTGGTACAACAAGCAGACTGGTGAAACATACGTTGGCATGGAAGCGCCAAAGGATGCAGAAAACTGGGAACAGGATCCGGATGTTTTGGATACCTGGTTCTCATCTGCACTCTGGCCGTTTTCAACCATGGGTTGGCCAGACGATACTGACGACATGAAGCGTTATTTTCCAACCGACACGTTGGTAACCGGATATGATATCATTTTCTTCTGGGTTTCCCGGATGATTTTCCAAAGCCTTGAATTTACCCACGAACGACCATTTAAGGACGTTTTACTTCACGGCCTGATTCGAGATTCACAGGGCCGTAAGATGTCCAAGTCACTTGGAAATGGGATTGATCCGATGGATGTCATCGATAAGTATGGGGCAGATGCATTGCGTTGGTTCCTGTCAATTGGTGGCACCCCTGGTCAAGATTTGAAATTCAGTTACGACAAGATGGATTCCGCCTGGAACTTCATTAACAAGATTTGGAATGCCAGCCGGTACGTTATCATGAACCTGGACGGCATCGACAAACCAGAGCTTCCGGACAAATCGGAATGGCAACTATCCGATAAATGGATTTTAAGCCGTTTGAACGCAACGGTTAACCATGTTTCTGAGTTGTTTGAGAAATACAACTTCGGTGAAGCTGATCGTTATCTTTACGATTTCATTTGGAACGATTTCTGTGATTGGTACATTGAAATGAGTAAAGAAGCACTTAACAGCGACGATGAAAAGCTCAAGAAAAACACCCAGAATATCTTGGCTTATGTTCTTGACCAGACATTACGGTTGTTGCAGCCAATCATGCCGTTTGTAACGGAGTATATCTGGCAAATGATGCCACACGTTGGCAAATCATTGGTAACCGCTGAGTATCCGGTTGACCATCCTGAATTTAATGACGGCACTGCTGAGCATCAGATGCAGTCACTGATTGATCTGATCACGGCCGTTCGTAATATTCGAAACGAGGCCAACGCACCGTTATCATCACCAATTGACATGTTGATTCAAACGGATAACAGTACCTTAAAAGAAATCTTTGAATCAAACCGTGACTACATTGATCGCTTCTGTCACACCAAGGAACTTCAGATTGGTAGTGACATCCAAGCACCGAAGCTGTCGATGTCAGCCGTGATTACTGATGCAACGGTCTTTGTACCGTTAGCTGAGCTGGTTGATCTCAAAGATGAGCAAGCACGGGTTCAAAAAGATGTTGATAAATTCGAATCCGAGGTTGCCCGTTCTGAAAGGAAGTTGGCCAATAAGCGCTTTGTCGAAAACGCACCGGATGCGGTTGTTGACGAAGAAAAGAAGAAGCAAGCCGATTATCAGTCCAAGTTGGATGCGGCTAAGGAACGTTTGCAACAAATTAGTAGTGAGATGTAAAATAGTTGTTGAGGAAGATCGTTAAATTTTGATAAGACGTGGGGAAAAATACGGTTTACCGGGTCCTCCCGGTAATAGTAACCGTGTTTGACCCACGTTTTTTTAAGGAGAAAACATGATTAACTCGTATCAAGAGGCACTGGCGTTCATTCATGGGCGAACTAAATTCAAGAAGATCCCGACGCTGAAGCGAATGCGCCGATTTTTGGATGAACTGGGAGCGCCCGACAAACGGATCAACGCGATTCACATTGCCGGCACAAATGGCAAGGGATCAACGCTGGCATTTTTACGAAATATTTTTCAAGAAGATGGAAAAACGGTTGGCAGCTTTACCTCACCGTTTCTAATGAAATTCAACGAACGGATCAGCGTTAACGGTGTGCCAATTTCAGACAGTGAAATTCTGCGGTTGGCACAAACGGTCTATCCCATCGTCAAAAAGTTGGATGACGAGTTGCCCGAGGGTGGGCCGACCGAATTTGAGATTGTAACGGCGATGATGTTCACTTATTTTGCCGAGGGCCACGCCGACATTATTTTGATTGAAGTGGGATTGGGTGGCTTATTTGATTCGACCAACGTGATTGTCCCCAAAGTGTCAGTGATCACTTCAATCGGCTGGGACCACATGCATATTCTAGGTGACACGTTACCGAAAATTGCTGCTCAAAAAGCTGGTATTATCAAACCCGGAGTGCCGGTGGTCGTTGGCGGAGTGGATCAGGAATCCTTGGCGGTTATCAAAAAACCGCCCAGAAAAAGGGCAGCCCGATCCAGATTTTAGGAACTGATTTCACGGTCACTGATTTAGGCGAATCAAATTGGCAACAGTCATTTGATTTCAAATCGGGAACCCATCACTTCGCCCAATTGCACACCGGTTTATTGGGCGATTATCAAACGCACAACGCTGCTTTGGCAATTGAGGCATACTTGGTCTATCAGCAACTTCAAAACGCTGCAGCAGCCACAGAATCGGTTGAAAAAGGGATTACTGCAACCCAATGGGCTGGTCGTTTCGAACGGGTTTCCACCAATCCGACCGTCGTCCTTGACGGGGCCCATAACACGTCGGCGGTTGACCAGATTGTTAAATTGCTGCAAACCGATTTTTCGTCCGGCCACATCACCATTTTGATGGGGATTTTGGCAGATAAACAAGCGGATAAAATGGTCGAAAAGATGGATACGATTCCAAACGCGACGGTTTATTTAACTCAGTTTTCGGGACCCGGCAAGCGCAGTGCCGCCGACCCCAAAAAGCTCGAACACCAGCTGGAAACGGTGGGCGACCAAGCACTGATTATTGACGATTGGCACGAAGCCATTTCAACTTTGGCCGGGCAATTGGCGCCCGAGGATATGTTATTGATTACGGGCTCGTTATACTTTATCTCAGACGTTCGGCAATATTTAAAGGATAACCCGCGAATTTTCAAATAATCTATTAAATCAGTCCACGATTCACTTGATTTTATTTATTTTTGGACGCGTTATGATATACTTGTTTCGTTAAACAATAATAAATTAATCTATAAAAAATCGAACTAAATTAAGTTGATCGACAACGAAGGGATGGATAACGTGTTTGGATTAGGGGAAAAAAACATAGGAATTGATCTTGGAACCGCTAATACGATCGTTTACGTTGAGGGCAAAGGAATTGTCCTTCGTGAACCGTCAGTGGTTGCTAAGAGTACGAAAAGTGGCGAGGTCATTGCCGTTGGGTCTGAGGCCCGCGCAATGATCGGCCGAACTCCCGCAAGTATTCAAGCGGTTAGGCCAATGAAAGACGGCGTGATTGCCGATTATGATACGACTGTTGCCATGATGAAGTATTTCATTCAAAAGGCATTGGGACATTCGTCTGGTAAGCCTTACGTCATGGTTTGTGTACCAACAGGGATTACAGCCGTTGAAAAACGGGCGGTTATCGATGCCACCAGAGTTGCTGGTGCCAGAGATGCGTACGTCATTGAAGAACCATTTGCAGCTGCAATCGGTGCCGGTCTTCCAGTCATGGATCCAACCGGTAGCATGGTGGTTGATATTGGTGGTGGGACCACAGACGTTGCCACCATTTCTTTGGGCGGGATTGTTTCCAGCCGTTCAGTTCGAATGGCTGGCGATAAGCTCAATGAAGCAATTGCACAGTACGTCCGTCAAAAATACAATTTATTAATTGGTGAACGGACTTCCGAGCAGCTCAAAATTGATATTGGTTCTGCGTCTGAAAAAGCAGCTAAAGAAATCAAATCAGTTCCCGTTCGTGGTCGCGACTTAGTTACCGGACTGCCAACAACTGTTGAAATTAGCGGTGTTGACGTCAACAAAGCAATTAACGAGTCTGTTATGGCGATCATTGCCACAATCAAGGAAACACTTGAAGAAACGTCACCTGAAATTGCAGCTGACGTTATTGACCATGGCATCGTTTTAACTGGTGGTGGTGCGTTGCTCAGAAACATTACCGATGTGATTGCAGATGCGACTCAAGTTCCCGTTTCCATTGCATCCGACCCACTTGATTGTGTTGCGATTGGTACTGGAGAATCATTAAAGAGCATTAATGTAATGAAGAAAAAGCAATAATTAACCAGTTCAGTGTTAATTATTAAATAACGAATGGAGGCAATTATGCAAAAATTTTTCTCCAGTCGAAAGCTTGTAATTGTCGTCGTATGTTTGATCGTTAGTTTTGGTTTGATGTCCCTATCGGTTGCCATCAGAGACAAGCGCAGCACCCCACCGCTTATTCAACAGTTTGGAAATGACATTGTTGGCTTTGGGGATCGAATCATTGCGGCACCAATGAATGGCATTCATCACGGGTTTGTTTCGACTAAGAATCTTTTGAACACCTACCAGGAAAATGAACGACTCAAATCCAAAGTTGACCAACTGACACAGACTCAGGTAAAAGATCAAGTTTTGGAACGAGAGAACAAACAGTTAAAGCGTCAATTAAATGTTGGCAGTACGCTGACCGGGTATGAAAAAATTAATGCTGCTGTTATTACCCGGACACCTTCTTCATGGGCTAGCCAGATCATTGTAAACAAGGGTCAGGCTGCCGGTGTTAAGAAGGATATGCCGGTAATTGCGGGACCCGGCTTGATTGGAACGGTTGCTGAAGTGAACAAGACCAACAGTAAGGTTGTCTTGATTTCAAATACCGCAGAAAACTCCAACCGATTTGCGATTCAAGTTTTGGGAGATAATTCCAAGGTTGTCAACGGGATCATCACATCGTATGATTCGTCTGCCAACCGCATCATTATGGGAAATATTACGTCTAAAGCCAAGCTTTCGGTTGGTAACCGGGTGACGACTAGTGGTCTTGGCGGTGTGATTCCGAAGGGAATTTACGTTGGGACAGTTTCGAAGGTCACTGAAGACGATTACGGTCTTGCTAAAAAAGTTTATATAAAGCCTGCTGCTAATTTGAACGACATTGAAGTCGTCTCAATAGCAGTTCGGAATTGATAGGAGGGACAATTAAGTGAAACGAAAAGTTCCTATTGCAATTTACTTTGTGATTGGTCAATTTATTGCGTTCTTTCTTGATGGTTCCCTCAGTCAGACGATGTCTGGGACACTTTATAAATACCCAAATTCCATGGTGCCGTATTTAACGGTTCTCTGGCTGATTTTGGCAGCCTTCTTTGGTAATCCCAAGAAGCTTCACCTATACGTTTGGGCAGCCGTTGTCGGTTTTATTTTCGACATGTACTATACGGGCTTATTGGGTGTTTACGTGTTCATTTTTCCACTGGTTGTTTATTTGTGCCAAACGGTATACCAAATTTTGCCACCAAATTTCATGAGTGGTTTTTTGGTGTATTTTTTAGGAATTACAGTTTTAGTTAGCCTAGGATACGTTGCAAATGCGTTTATTGGGGAGACAAATTCATCAGTTGCCCAATTTCTTGTTAACACATTAGCCCCTACACTGGCACTCAATCTTGTTTTGCTTGCAATTGCTTACTTTCCGGTTGAGACGCTGTATAGGACTCATAGGCAATAAGAAGGGGAGTAGACGATGCAAGACGCAGCCGTTTTAAAAGGAACCAAAGATGGTTATGAAATTATTTTGGATGAAAATGCCAATGTTCAAGATATTTATTCATCACTTCGCAAGCTGTTGGATAATTTAAAAACGCAGACCGCTTCAACCGATCCGCAAACCATTGCGTTTGATATTTATACGGGAATGCGATTATGGCCGGCAGAAGACCGTTCTGAAATCGAAAAAATTTTTTCGGACTACGAGCTTTTTTCTGTTCATAAAATTACTGCCGACGTGATTACAAAGGCTGAATCCAATCGAATCTTGGAACAGTCAAGTGTCCATATTGTGGATCGCGTCATTCGAAATGGACAAGAAGTCCATATTGAAGGCGACGTTCTCTTCTTGGGGACCGTCCACGAAGGCGGGAAATTACTGGTTACTGGCAATATTTTCGTTCTTGGAAATGTTGAAGGGATTATCCAAGCCGGTGCACCTGATTTTGAAGATAAGATGATTATTGGGGATGTACATAGTGCGCAACAAGTTCGAATTGGTGAACAATTTGAAATTTTAGCTGATTCTAAGCATCAAATGGATAGCCGCACCGTTGTTTACGTCAACGACTTGCATGTCTTGGATTACGGTCGAGTTGAGGATTTAAAGCAGATCAACCCCAAGTTTTACAATCAGATAGGAGGAGTCATCAATGGGTAAGTCTTACGTTATAACTTCAGGTAAAGGTGGGGTTGGTAAAACAACTTCATCTGCAAATATTGGGACCGCACTGGCAATGCTTGGTAAAAAAGTTTGTTTGATGGACCTTGATATCGGTTTGCGGAACTTGGACGTTGTCTTAGGACTCGATAACCGGATCATGTATGACATCGTTGACGTTGCCAGTGGTCGGGCAAAACTGAGCCAGGCCCTGGTCAAAGACAAACGATTTGATGATTTGCTCTATCTACTGCCTGCTGCACAAAATACTGACAAAACAGCTTTGAATCAAGATCAAGTCAAAGAAATTGTTGATGAATTAAAGCCTGATTTTGATTTTGTCTTAATTGACTGTCCAGCTGGTATTGAACAAGGCTTTATGAATGCAATTGCGGGTGCCGATAGTGCCATTATTGTCACCACACCCGAAATTTCAGCCGTGCGTGATGCTGATCGCGTCGTTGGCTTGCTTGAACAGCATCCACTGCAGGAACAACCTCATTTGATTATTAACCGGATTCGTCAGCACATGATGAAGGATGGTTCGGTGATGGACGTTGATGAAATCACACATCATTTGGGTGTTGAATTACTAGGAATCGTTTTTGACGATGATGCTGTCATCACCACTTCAAATAATGGTGAACCGGTTGTGTTGCAAGCTGAAAATCCAGCGGGACAAGGTTATCGTGATATTGCCCGCCGCCTGGTTGGCGAGTCGGTTCCGTTGATGGAAATGAAAGACGAGCAACAGCCATCATTCTGGCAAAAAGTATCTCATTGGTTTCATAAGGGATAAAAAGGCTTGACGGATTCTCCGATTACGATTATGATGAATTTAACTTAATTAAAGATATTTTAAAGACGGTGATCAGAACCGGTCTTCAATTTGAATTTCAGAGAGCTCATCACGGTGGAAGTTGGGTATTCAGTTGTTGGTCGTCACATCTGGGAGTCATTTTTCTGAACAGAGTAGGAAAAAGCGGTGAGCACGTTATTGCTGAAGTTTAGTATTAAACTTGTAGAGGCTTTTCACATGAGTGAAGGGCAAATCTGAGGTGGAACCGCGATAAAATCGTCCTCTTAAGTCATTGATGGCTTAAGAGGATTTTTTTATTTACCGGGTTGACTAAACTTCATGAGGCAGTAGGTGTGAACTTGTTGCAAATTGAGGTGGAACCGCGAAAACCATCGTCCTCTTGAGTCTTGATACTCAGGGGGATTTTTTTATGGAGGGATGTCAAATGTTTCAATATATTCAAGAAATTTTACCAGCTTTATTATCTGGAACCAAAATGACTTTATCAATTTTCTTTTGGACGTTAATTTGCTCAATTCCGTTGGGCGCCTTGGTTGGTTTGGGACTGATTCAGCGCTTCA
>NZ_JAXGWW010000019.1:0-17691 GCF_040773105.1 Lentilactobacillus sp. | reverse complement strand
CAACGTGAACTTGCCGTCAGTCGGAATCCGTTGACCACGCTTTTCAATGGCGCGGGCATGAGAAAAGCTCGGATCATCTTTATTCAACCAATAAAATTCGTCGAGCACAGAAATATCGGGATTTTCCAAGCTTGGGATCGAGCGAAACAGATCCCACAGAGTCTCAAAATGCGATTCCATTTCCCGGCCACCCCGGACAATATAGCCACGGTTGGTATCATAAATCCCATCCATACTACCACCTGGCAGACTCAGTTCTTCCAATACATGAATATTCTTCCCAGGTACTTGCGCATCCCGCACCATAAACACGGCCGCTGCCAAGGACGCCAATCCAGAGCCAATCAAATAAGCAGATTTATTGTCCACTCCAGCAGGTTTCTTTGGCTTCGCAAAAGCTTCGTAATTCCCGTTTGAATAGTACATATATGCTCCCTCCTTTATGCATACACCCTGTAACCGTTTACATTGGTATTATAAACCCAAATTATCAGGGAGGGTCTGCAGTAGCTTGCCCATTTATAAGAAAATAAGTCAGCTTTAGAAGGTCAAATGCCCTCAAAGCTGACTTATTTTCAATCAATGATCCAGTTAAATTTACAAAGCCATTATTCGTTTTCAGCGGCATCCTCCACCAAGCTTTCCTGAAGTGCGGCCAGCTTAGTTGTGACGTAAACCGGGAACTCGTCGGGATTGATCAAACGCTTAGTCGCTGCTGGGATTTGTGCCAACATCTGCTGACTGTACTTTTGAATATCAAATACCCCGGGCAACGTTGTCTGAAGCTTTGGACCATCCAAGGCCTGGACTTGAAGTGGTACGGCATCGAATCTTTCGATTCGCTGTTCCCGTTGCGTTGCCAGTGGGTTGGCCTTCACAACCGTAATTGGTTGGTCCAGTGACTCATCCGCCAAGGCAATCACGTCGGCAAAGGCGTTTTGCGTTCCTGGATAGTACAGTCGATAAACTTGCTTTAACCCAGGCAGGGTCAGCTTTTCACGACTGGCACTGACTTTGATCTTTGGAATTGTCTGGCCGTCCTTGATAACCGCAGCCAGTTTGTAGACGCCACTCAAAACAGGTGATGAGGCACTGGTGATTAATTTTTCACCAATTCCAAAGTTATCCAGTGGTGCGCCTTCGTGAAGCAGTGAAGCGACAACGTGCTCATCCAAAGCGTTTGAAGCCGTAATCTTCACTTCAGGTAGACCGGCATCATCCAGCATCTTCCGGGCCGCTTTGGAAAGTTGAGAAATATCTCCGGAGTCGATTCGAATGCCAACCGGTTGATGACCGGCTGCTTTGAGTTCCTTGAATACCTTGATGGCATTTGGGACACCGGACTTTAAGACATCGTAAGTATCAACCAGCAATGCCGCGTTGTCCGGGTAGACTTGAGCCCATTTTTCAAACGAGGTCAATTCATCCGGAAATGATTCAACCCACGCGTGGGCCATCGTTCCAGCGGACGGAATCCCAAACTTTTCCGCTGCCAATACATTTGAGGTACTCGTGCAACCACCAATAACGGCTGCCCGGGCGCCATATGTGGCACTATCTGGGCCCTGAGCCCGTCTGGCACCGAATTCCATTACAGGCCGATCACCAGCCGAGTAAGTAATCCGCCGCGCTTTAGTGGCAATCAACGACTGGTGGTTCAAAATGTTTAGCAGCAAGGTTTCAAATAATTGAGTCTGCAATAACGGCCCTCGGATCGTCAAAAGCGGTTCCCGCGGAAAGACAGGTGTCCCTTCCGGAATTGCAGAAACTTGACAATCGAATTTAAAATCCAACAAATCATTCAAAAAATTATCCTGAAACAAATTCAATGATCGTAAATAATCAACGTCGCTTTGGTCAAAGTGAAAGTTTTGCAGGGACTTGATTGCCTGCTCCAAACCCGCGGTAATCACAAAGCTGCCGTTGTCCGGCACTTTTCTGAAGAAGATGTCAAAAACACCCTGTTCATCATTGATGGTCTGGCGGTACCCATTTGCCATTGAAAATTCGTACAAGTCCGTTAACATTGATAAATTATTCATAATAAAGTGTCCTCTTTCTAAAATTAAGGTCTATTTAACTTTTATTTATTAAAAATAAAAGTAACGCAAACTTTTATTCTACGTTACAACCACTTGGTCAAAATTTCAAGAAATTAAGCGATTAAATGTGCTAATTTATAGAGCCGTGCTGGCCGGCCAGGTCCTTTGACTTCCGAGGTGCCAAGGTCGGTAAACAGGTCCTGGTGACTCTTTTTGAAATTAGAATTGTCAATATCGTCTACCGGCGTTTTCAAAAACGGGGAGTAAACCCGACGGGCATCCTTTAGGGTGAATTTTGATCCCAAAATAAGCAGAACATTTGGCTGATAATCCAGCTTATTGCGGATTCGATCACAAGCAACTTTGAGAATCCATTCGTGATCAAACGCCAGGTGCTTATCCGGATCGGATTGATTTTCTGTGACGTTCGCATAGTATGCGCGTTGAACGGGCGTCTGAGTGGTATTAAAAAGCTGCTGATCATTTTCAAATGAATAAGTGGTGTCCGTGTACCCCATTGTAAACCAACGGGCATCTGAGGCCCCATAACCGGCTTTGAGTTGGGGCTTTTCCGGAAGAAACGTCATGTAAGCTAAAGAAAGCGCCCGATCTCCGGGTGTCCGTTGGGGATTGGTAAAGGTTGCCAATTGCTCGGTATGGCTGCCGGACAGATCCATGCCAATCTTTTCACGGACGAGTCGTAAGGCGGCTTCTTCGGCGCTTTCCTGAGCACGCATAAAAGTTTCCGGAAGCGCCCAGTACCCGTTGAATGGATGATTGTCGCGCTTAACCAACAAAATATTCACCCGGTTGGTGGTATGGTCAAAGCTCCAGATTAAATTTGTAATTGTAATAAACGGCCGTTCGAGAATCGTTTGTATCGCCAACGTATCTGCCTCCCACTGTGGTGCTTTGCGACTGCACTCACAAATTATGATACTCCTAATTATGCCAGAAAATCACGTCCAGAACCAATTTATGAATAAACTTTAGGCTTATTCACTTAAGTCGGCCATCATGGCCAAAATCCGGTTGGTTTGAATCGCAATTTCAATTAAAGTTGTGGGGCCCTTAAGGTGTTCTGTGTCGTGGCCGGCAGTTGGACCAAGGGCCAAGCTTTTATCAAAAGAACGCTTAATTCTAACATCAAGAACCGGGTCATAGATGCGTTTTCGGCGACTTCCAATTGAAATTCTGTCCGGTGAAGAAGCGTATAACCGCTGAACAGCCACCGTATCAACTTTTTGAATGCTGTAAAACCGGTTCGCCGCATACATCACACTCGCTCTTCCGGGGTTATGATTCAAGCCAATTGCGTGTCCGAGTTCATGTTCAGCAACGTTCACCCATTCAAAATTGGCATAGTGAAAACTTTTTAGGGTCTGATTGTTAATGTCACACTCGGCCTTGGCAATATATCCTTGATTATCGACGGTCAAATAAGTCATTCCGGTATAACTGCCGCCAATCGCTGACGTCACCTTGGCAGTTACTTGTGCGTCGGTGCCATTGGCAAGTTGAAATGTAAACACCCCGGTCCGATTCCAGGCTTGAATCGCACTTAGCCAAATCGACCGATACTTTGCCGGTACCTTTGAAACGTCAATGGTCGCGATATTTGATTGAAATCGGGCCGACCCATACGGCGTAATCGGCGTACTGGCAGACGCCGGGACATCCCCCCAAGTTGCAAGGAAAACAAGTGCGAAGATGACCAGCATTAAATTTTTCATCCACTTAGACATCGGCTCACTTCCCGAAAAATGACATTCAATGACTAATTTCGTCTATATTATATTACTTTTGTATTATCGTGACGACTATTTGGCTGGGTGACTTTGGGGACCTTCTTTATTTATCAGAGCAGTGGTACTACTTTGATAATAAATGGTACTGGGCTGGGGTATGGTTTGGGTGATTTAGCTTCTTGGGTGATGTCAGTTTATCTAGTAAAAACGTGCTCCGACGACCCTGACCCCTAATGTGTAAGAGCAAAATCACATTGACGAACAAAAGCGGTTCATCATTGTGATTTTGCTCTTACACACCGGGGTCAAACCGGGTCTCGTCGCACTCTCAAAATAAAAACAGGTCGATCACCTCATGGTCATCAACCTGCACATTTATATCTCAATTAATCTTCTGGTTTATAGTTGGGTGCTTCTTTAGTGATGTTAACATCGTGGGGATGGGATTCTCTCAAGCCGGCGTTGGTAATTTGAACGAATTGCGCGCTGTCGTTGAGATCCTTAACCGTCGCTGATCCAGTGTAGCCCATTCCTGAACGAAGGCCACCGACCATTTGGAAAACGATGTCGTTAATGCTGCCTTTGTATTCGGTCTCACCTTCAATACCTTCAGGAACCAACTTGTTGGCTTCACTGACACCGCCCTGGAAGTAACGGTCGGCTGAACCATGTTGTTGTTCCATTGCGGCAACACTACCCATACCACGGTATGACTTGTATTTCTTACCGTGATCTTCAAATACCTCACCAGGGGCTTCATCGGTACCGGAGAAGACGCTCCCCAGCATAACGGCAGTTCCACCAGCAGCCAAAGCCTTGACGATATCGCCTGAGTACTGAATCCCACCGTCTGCGATAATTGCCTTGCCCCATTTACGGGCAACACTGGCAGCGTCATAAACGGCTGTAATTTGAGGAACCCCAACGCCGGCAACAACCCGGGTCGTACAGATTGAGCCAGGTCCAATTCCAACTTTAACAACATCAACACCTGCTTGGAATAAGGCTTCTGTTCCAGCAGCAGTTGCAACGTTTCCAGCGATCAGAGTTGTATCTGGATAGTGGTCACGAATTTGAGCAATTTTCCGAAGAACACCCGCTGAATGGCCATGAGCAGTGTCGATCACGATTGCATCGGTTCCGGCTTCAAGTAATGCGGAAGCCCGATCAAACGTATCGGTTGAAACACCAACGGCGGCAGCAACCAATAATGCCCCGTTTTTGTCAACGGCTGCTTTCGGTGTATCTGCAGTCTTCTTAACTGCCTTCACTTTGGCAACCTCGGCAGCCTGTGCTTCAATGCTGAGGTTCTTGTGAACAACACCAAGTCCACCAAGCTTTGCCAAAGCAATTGCCATCTTCGATTCGGTAACAGTGTCCATTCCGGCACTTAGAAAAGGAACATTCAACTTCAAGTTATCTGCCAATTGTACCGATAAATCCACATCATTTGGTAATACATCACTTGCTGCAGGAATTAACAGCACATCATCAAACGTTAACCCTTTTTTACCGAATTTTTCATCCCAACTAACCATCTATCTCGCTCCTTTTAAATGTTGATTGCCTAATAACTTATCATTTTCATTTTCAATAATCAACGCATCTTGATGGATTCTAATGCGTCTCTCATAAAAAATTGAAAAGCTGTTCGACAAACTGTTTATGAAATTGTATTGATTATACACGAACTTTTTGAATAAATAAAGGGACGTGCTTCATATTTTTTCGTCCTTTCTCAAATTTATTTCAAGTTATCAGATTAATGTTCGTGTTTTAAGGCGAAACGATTAAAAAAATAAGGCCGTTTCAAACATCATTTCGTTTGAAAGGCCTTATTATTCAATGCTTAAGGTGAATTTAGAAGACACCACCGGTAATGTTGTAGTGGCGCTTGACGTAAAAACTGCCAACTCCGGAAAGAACGCCCAAAACAATATAGACGTATGGGCTGAGTACCGGATTTAATACTGGTGGCAAAATTGATGAGACTGTAAAGATTCCCATCCAAACTGCCAGGAATAAAATCACCAGAATGATTCGAATCCAGATTGAGTAGCGATGTTGGATATTGGGTGCAAACATCATGGTGACAATCGGAATCCCCAGTCCAGCGACGGCAGCACTAATAAAGATCCCAGTTATGCCCATCATTGGCTGTGCGCCACCCTTGGTTGGCAGGAAGTAAATGATTCCATACATCAAGAAGAAGATGGTCAAAAATAAGATCGCGTTATAGCCCGCATTCTTCCAGTAGTCCCGCTTAGGGTCAGCCGGCCGTGCAGGTGGGTGAACGGTATTTTCAACTTTTTGATCAACTGTCCCCCACATATTACGCGCTGTTTTGCCGGACTTCTGCCCTTCCAGCAGCTCTTGGACCATTGTTTGAACGGCCTCGTTCTTTTTATCAGCCGACAACTTAGTTGACCCAAGTGCCTGATTAAATTTAAACATATAGTCCGCATTTCGCTTGGTTAGCCCAATGTTATCAAATTGGGAATGGACGATTTTGGCCGCATGATCCCGATCCTGATGCACCTGAGCGTTTTTTTCGCGCGCTTTGGCGTTTGCGTTGCGCTTCGTTTCATCATTGCTACTCACTAGCTTCACTCCTCTTAAATTAACGTATTAGACGTTAAATCTGAACTCAACAATATCGCCATCTTGCATGACGTAATCTTTTCCCTCAAGCCGCAGCTTACCGGCTTCCTTAACGGCAGCGGGTGTCTTTAATTGGTCGAGGTCATCAAATGCCATCACTTCAGCACGGATAAATCCACGTTCGAAGTCTGAATGGATGATCCCAGCTGCTTGTGGTGCCTTAGTTCCTTCTTTAAAGGTCCAGGCACGTGTTTCTTTACCACCTGCAGTGAAGAAGGTTTGCAGGCCCAAAAGCTTGTATGAGGCGCGGATAAGCCGATTTAAACCGGGCTCCTTAACACCTTCGGCATCAAGAAACTCCGCTTTTTCATCATCATCCAACTGGGCAATTTCTTCTTCAGGACCGGCAGCAACCGCAATCGCTTCGGCACCCTCTTTTTCGGCAAAAGCCTTGATTTCTGGGAAGTACTTTGAATTCTCGGGATCAGCCATATCGTCTTCGGCAATGTTGGCCACGTAAAGAACCGGCTTGCTGGTCAATAAGAATAGACCTTTAACGATTTTTTGCTCATCATCAGTAAATTCAATTTGGCGAACCGAACCGCCGTCTTCCAAGACCGGCTTAATCTTTTCAAGCACGGCCAATTCCGCTTTGGCTTCCTTATCATTGCCCTTAGCTGCTCGTTGAACCTTGCCCAGACGCTTATTAACCGAATCAAGGTCAGCAATCCCCAATTCCAGGTTGATTGTTTCGATATCGTCAAGTGGATCCACTTTTCCTGAAACCGTGGTGATGTTGTCGTCGTCGAATGCCCGGACAACGTGGACAATCGCGTCAACTTGACGGATATTTTCCAAGAACTTGTTTCCAAGTCCCTCACCCTTGCTGGCACCTTTCACGATTCCGGCAATATCGGTAAATTCAAAGGTCGTTGGAACCACCTTTTTGGCTGGGATTAATTCTTGAATCCGGTCGAGCCGCTTATCGGGAACTTCAACCATCCCAACATTTGGATCAATCGTGGCGAACGGATAGTTGGCCATTTCAGCTCCGGCCTTGGTAATGGCGTTAAATAATGTTGATTTACCAACGTTTGGCAAGCCAACGATTCCTGCAGTTAAAGACATAACAAACAACGCTTCTTTCTGATTTATTTTTCAGCTTTTTCAAGTATCTTTTTTAATTTGTGGTCAAATTCACGGCGGGGCATCATCACGATGTGGCCGCAGCCGGTGCATTGGATCTTAATGTCGGCGCCCATCCGGATAATCTGCCAGCGATTGGTACCGCATGGATGGGGCTTTTTCATTTCAACGAGGTCGTTTAATTCATACATGTTAAGACTCCTTTCTGTATATAACAGCTATACAGACAACGTGCAGCGGTTGACTCTATTTGGGCCAGCAACTTAATCCAAGTCGACCCCAAACATTTCCAAGATTCGGTTCAAATCATCGGTTGAGGCATACTCGATTTCAATCTTTCCCTTCCCCTTCTTGCGAGAAGAGTTCACGATCGAAACCGGAGTGCCGAACTTCTCCTGAAGCTGGCCTTCAGAGGCCCTGACAAATGGGGATTTGCGGGGGGCCTTCTTCTTTTTGGCCGACTTGGTCCCGTTAATCTTGGCAGCCGCTTCTTCCAACTGGCGCACCGTCAACGATTCTTTGACAGATTTACGGGCCAGCTTGATTAATTCCTGCTTGTTGTTAACGGACAGCAGCGTTCTGGCCTGACCCATCGATAACTGTTTGTCTTCCAACATCTTTTTAACTTCGGTTGGCAAGCCGAGGATCCGCAAATAATTTGCAATATATGGCCGACTCTTACCCAATCTCGCGGCAACTTGCGCCTGAGTTAAATCCAAGCGGCTCATCAGCATGTTATATGCTTCAGCCTCTTCAAGAGTGGTCAAATCCTCACGCTGCAGATTTTCCATCACAGCGATTTCCATCATCTGTTCTTCGTTTACGTTTCGAATGATGGCGGGGATGGTTTCTTGTTTGGCAATCTTTGACGCCCGCAGTCGTCGTTCACCGGTCAACAGTTCAAATGCCTGTACTTCTGGATCGGGCTGGCGAACGATGATTGGCTGGAAGACACCGGAATTTTTAATTGAATGTGCTAAATCTTCCAGTGCTTTTTGGTCAAATCGATGCCGGGGTTGATACGGGTTGGGCTTGACGGAGCTGACCTTTAAGTCAACCACGTCTTCCTTACTGGTATCAACGTTATTGTCCTGAAACAAGGCTTCAATTCCCTTGCCAAGGCCGGTTAATTTTTTCTTATTCGCCATGATTTGCCAGCACCTCTTTCGCCAAATTCATATACTTCTCGGCACCCTTTGACTTAGGGTCATAATCCATGATTGGCAGACCATAACTTGGTGCTTCCGATAAGCGGACGTTCCGCGGAATAATTGTGTCATAAACCTCATCTTTGAAGAATTTACGAACTTCGGTGTTCACCTGTTCACCCAAATTGGTACGGGCATCGAACATCGTTAACAGCACGCCTTCGATCTTCAAATTTGGATTGAAGTGCTTCTTAACCAACTGAATGGTATTTAACAATTGGCTTAGCCCTTCCAAAGCATAGTACTCACTTTGGACCGGAATTAAGATTGAATTGCTGGCAGTAAATGCATTGATGGTAATCAAACCAAGCGAAGGTGGACAATCAATCAAGACAAAATCATATTGATCTTTGACGACATCCAGGGCCGCCTTTAATCGGGTCTCACGCGCCATTTGTGGTGTTAATTCGATCTCGGCGCCAGACAGTTGAATCGTTGCCGGCACAATGTCCAACCCATCATGGGCAGTGTGCACGATGGTTTCGGCAATCGGTTCTTCGTTGACCAAAACATCGTAAATATCTTTTTTAATGTCCGCTTTGGACACGCCGACGCCACTGGTTGCGTTACCTTGTGCATCTGCATCGACCAAGAGAATCTTCTTGCCCAACGAGGCCATGCCTGCACCCAGGTTAACGGCAGTGGTGGTTTTGCCAACACCGCCCTTTTGATTGGCAAGTGCGATTACATATGTCATCTGTTATCCCCCCTTATCGTTTGATTTGATCCAATGGTTCTTTGCTTGGTGTTCCAGGCTTTCTCGGATACTTTTTGGGTGTATCTTTGACTTTATCAATCACAATAATGTGACGTTTCTCTTCAGAAATGGGCAGTGCAAATTCATCATCGGCCGAAATTTGTCCGCCTAGTAGTTGAATGGCACTTTTGGCGTCCTTTAACTCATCTTCTGCTTTGGCTGCCTTTAAAGCGACCATTTTGCCGCCGACTTTGACCAGTGGCAGGCACAGTTCACTCAAAACAGTCAAACGTGCGACTGCCCGAGCGGTTACGAGATCGTATTGTTGTCGGTGTTCGGAACGTTTGCCGCCAAATTCTTCAGCGCGCGCATGGAATAAAGAAACATCGGTTAATTGCAGTCTTTCGACAAGCTGTTGCAAGAAATTAATCCGTTTGTTTAAGGAATCAACGATCGTGACTTTGAGCTGTGGAAATAAGATTTTTAGCGGCAACGACGGAAATCCGGCGCCCGCACCGACATCACAAACGGTTAACGGCTCAGTTTTAATCTGTGAAACAAAAAAGGCCGGGGTGATGGAATCATAGAAATGTTTGAGATACACGTCGGACTTTTCTGTTATCGTGGTTAAATTAACATGCTCGTTAACTTCCACTAACAGCTTAAAATAGGCATCGAATTGATCCATCTGCTGATCCGAGACTTCGATACCTTGATCTAAAAGCGCGTTTTTAAATTGATCGTTGTTCATGATTAACTTCTCCTGATGTGTGAAACAATCTGTTTCACGTCTTATTATACTTTACCCTAAAATGGCTTGACTGACAAGGCATTCACGGACATTAATTCACTACACACATTTTTCATTTTAACATGTTTAAGGGCACTCTGGATACTCGTGACAGCAATTGATCAAAAGGCTGCTTTTTCAATCTGAAATCACCCTAAACATTTCTTCAGACTAAAGCAGTATTTGTTGGATGAAACGACTAGTTACACTCACACCAAAAGCAGGACATCTTCCTCGACTAATTGGGTGAGAAAATGTCCTGCTGCTTTTAACGATTATTATTGAGGAACTACATTTTGGCTAGTTCTGCCATTACCTGACGAACAACTTGGTTATCAAAAATTTCATCCGCCGAATGTTTGAGAATCTGCTCTTTTGTTGCATCTGATAATTTATTACTGTGAACATTTTTAATAATTGTGGTTTTCACTTTTGGGGTTTCTTGCATTACAACATTCTCCTACTCTTGTGACTTGTCGTCTCTTAATTGTTCAATTGTATGCCATTCTTCGTTAAACAGGTTTAACCTGACATTGTTGAAAATATAACTTGATATTTCTTGAAAGTCAACTGACTTCACCGCAATTTTTATAGAGAAATCGATTAGCTCTTGTTTGAGGCCTTCATGGAAAACAAAATCATATCCGTTGGAATGAAGAAAAACCAGCATGGCAATCATTGCCGTTCGTTTGTTTCCATTCGAAAACGCTTGTAATTCAGCGATATTAGACCATAAATATGCGGCTTTGTCGATAACCGACGGATGCGTATTCACTCCGTAAAGATAAGGGTTGGCCAATGTGTACGCAACATAATCCAAATGGCCACGATCCTTAATTCCGTATTGTCCATATACGCCGTCCTCTTCGTAAATCTGTTGTGCCTTGGCATTCCATGAGATTAAGTCATCCAAAGTGGGTGCAACTGTTTCGATTGGGAACAGAAATATCCGATTACGAATTTCCTTGTGATACAAAATCGTCAGTGCGAACGCATCAATTCCCCAGGAAAGCTTAATTGGCGCAATTTGATCGATCTGAGAATCAAACTGATCTTGGTATGTTTTAACTAAAAGATGATTGATTTCCGCTTGTTGTTCACTAGTATCAAATGGTGCGATAAGCTGGCCAGCATATTTAACCCCACGAAAATAGGCACCCTTAAATCTTTTATTTCCAAATAGTTGTGGTCTTAAATCATCTTTAAAAGAATCGTCTTTCATCATGAACGTTAAATCACCTCTTAACAGCATTATCAAATTTGGCAACGAATATTCTTTATAAACAGTATATACGAATAATTGCCAATTATTCCCTGAAAGTATCTAAATTTATTAGGAATTTCGATAATGTGAATTTCACTTCCTAAAGTTTTATTAATTGTGTCGTTATCCTAAATAAAGAGAGAATTACAGTCCTAATTTCGGCCCTCACCCAACAAAAAAGCAACCAGATTAAATATCCGGTTGCCACTCTAGAAATAATTTAATTTACAGATTAATCTTAGAAACCTCATCCAAGAACCACTTGTTAAATGCATCGGCGTCTATGTCCACGCAGACATTCGCATTGGTCTTGCCGTCGTGATAAGCACCGCGGATGTCGCCGACCGTTTCGCCAATCGCTGGGCCGTCTGTAATGATGTCAATCCACATTTTCTTCGTGGTAATGGCTTCCGGGTGAAGCAGGTAGAAAATGGTGTTTACATCATGCATAGCGATCCCATTAGAGCTGTTATCACCATCATGAATGATAATGTCATGGAGCATCTTGCCCGTCTCATTCATGTGTTCGAGCTTGCTGAGTGAGTCCGGTGTCAGCAAGGCCTTCATGGTGATGTCCAACCCAACCATGGTGATCGGAATACCTGAATTGTACATAATTCGAGCCGCATCCGGATCGGTAAACACGTTGAATTCAGCTGCAGAGGTCATGTTACCTTTGCCAAGAGATCCGCCCATCGCAACGATTCGTTCGATGTGGTCCTTAACTTCTGGGTATTCACTGAACAGCAAAGCGATATTGGTGTATGACCCCGTTGGCACCAAGGTGATCTTTTCGTCACTATTCATGATCGTGTCGTGCAAGGCTTCGACAGCCGTCTTGTCCAAAGGCTTTGGCAGGTCTTCAGGAAAATCATAGCCGGGCATCCCCGATTCACCATGAATTCTGGCAGCATCTTCAAATTCCTTGATCAACGGCTGTTTTGCCCCAGCAGCAACCGGCACCTGCTTGTTAAAGAATCGGACAATCTTTTGGGCGTTCTTGGTTGTCTTATCGACCGTTACGTTTCCAGCAACACTGGTAATCAATTTCACGTCAATTTCAGGGTCGTTGAGCGCCATAGTTAAAGCAGCAGCGTCATCGATTCCTGGATCAGTATCCATAATAATTTTAATGGTCATCATAAAATCCTTTCCGTACAGTATTTTAAATATCAACCGCTTACAATTAGTTCTTAACAAGAAGCGAACCACAACGTTCGCCCCTGCTATCTCTATAATAAGGCACTGAGCACCAAATCACACAAAAATAAAAATCCAAGTACATAAGTTGCAATCGTCAATTCCCGTTGCCGCCCCGCCGCAATCTTTAACAGTGGGTACGCCACGAAGCCAAATGCCAAACCAGTTGAAATACTGCTGGTAAATGGGATGAGGACAACGATCAAAAACGCAGGGAACCAATCAGAAAAATCATACATATTAATCCGACTTAACTGATTCATCATCAATGCCCCGGTAATGATAATGACGGGGGCAATGGCTGCCTGTGGCACAAAGGCCAGCAGCGGAATGAAGAACAGTGAAACGGCAAACATCAAGCCGGCAACAATCGCTGTCAACCCAGTCCGGCCACCACTTTCAATGGCCGAGGCACTTTCTGCAGCCGCCACCGTTGGGCTGGTACCAAGAATTCCCGATAAAAAGCTGGTGACAGAGCTGGCTTGAAATGCTTTTCGAAATTTTTGGGGATTTGGCATAATTCCTTCCAGTAATCCCATGGATTCAAAGACTAAAATCATTGTCATGGAGAAAACCGCGAGAATAAATGGAATGCTCAACACGTTACTGAGGTCACCTTTGGCAACAATGTTGGCATACTTGCCAATATCTCCGATCCCAACTGACGGTGCCACTTGGTCCTTGATACCAAAAGCAATCCCAACAATCGATGTCACCAGAATCCCGATAAAAAAGCCACCGGTAATATTTCTGACGAATAAGAACAGTGTCAGTAACAGTCCAAACAATGCCAATAAAGTGGCTGGCTTGGTCAAATCACCCAACGCCAGAATTGAATTTGTCCCCTGACGGATAAGCTGGGCCTTTTCAAGCCCAATTTCCACCAGGAATAAACCGATTCCAGCAGTGATCCCCGCCTTTAAGGTGTCCGGGATTCCCTTTGCCAATACGTCGCTCAGCTTGGTAAAAGCAATGATGACATAGATCACACTGGAAACAATTGAGATTCCCAGCGCTTCCTGCCAGGATAGGCCCATCGCGACAACCACCGTGTAGGTGAAAAACGCGTTGACCCCCATCCCCGGCGTCAGAATCACCGGTGCATTGGCCCAAAAGCCCATGATCAAACAGCCGATAAACGAAGAAATAATTGTCGCAAACACACTTAAATCAGTGGGAATACCGGCATCTTTTAAGATCATTGGATTCACAATGATGATGTAAGAAATCGCAAAAAAGCCAGTAATTCCGGCGATGATTTCACGTTTAACGATCGCTTTATCGCGTACAGCGTCACGAAGCCGCAGCTTATTGGCTACGGCTTCTTCTCTTTGTAGCTTGTCCAAAAACAAAACCTAACTTTCTTGTTACGTGTTTACCAAACGAACAGACCAACAATTCCGGCAGACATCAAGGATACCAAGATACCTGAGAGAAGCATGGTTCCAACGTTTTTACTGATCAAATCGTTCTTTTCCTTGTCAACCAAGCCCTTGAAGGCACCGATAATCATACCGGTGGTTGAGAAGTTGGCGAATGATGTGATGAAGACAGTTAATTGTGCTTGGTAGTGAGCTGGGAAGATGCTGAGGTTGTTGATCGTTCCGGAGATCTTTCCCATAACAACGAATTCATTGGTAACCAACTTCATACCCATGAATTGTGCGAACTGGAATGCGTGGCTAACATCCAGACCCATCAACCATGCAAATGGGAACATGATGATTCCTAGAATATGTTCCAATGACAGCCATGGGTTGAATAATGCCAAAATCTTGTCAATCAAAGCAGCCAAAGCAACGAAGGCGATAACGTTGGCAGCAATGATTAAGATCAAACGACCGGCACCAAGAATTGAGTCGCCAAGAAATGAGAAGTATGGTTCGCGTTTCCCATTTGCTTGAACATCGCCGGCTTCAACAGCGGCTTCGCTTGAACCTGAACCACCCATTTTGGCAACCGTATCTTCTTCAGGCGTTACCTTAACGGGGTTCAACATACTGGTAATAATCAAGGCGTTTAAAACGTTCAATGGAACGGCAGTCAAAACAAATTGACCTGGAACCATTTGCGTATAAGCACCGATGATTGAAGCAGTGACACAAGACATGGACATCAAAGCCAAAGTCAAGTTACGCTTTGCGGACATTTGCTTTAATTGAAGTGATGAAACGGCAAGTGCTTCAGTGTTACCTAAGAACATCATTTCAACGGCAAAGAATGATTCGAACTTTGGAGCGCCGGTAACAAATGAAAGTGCGCGGCCGACCCATTTGATAATCCATGGCAATACTCCGATATATGTAAGAGTATCAAACAATGGAACAATCATTAAGATTGGCAGTAAGGCACTGGTCACAAAGTTCATTGATTTGGCAGTTCCACCAAATTGTGGCGTTACCCAGTTTGGCAAGGCAAAATTAATTCCTTGATAGGCAACTTGAACCAACCAGTTGAATCCATCGGCAGCGGCCTTAACGGCGTCACGGCCCCAGGCGAAACTCGTCAAAATCCATGCAAGCACAAGGTTAATGACTAAAACGACCCCAACGGAACGCCAGTTGATACCTTTTTTATTATTTGAAAACAAGTAGGCAATTCCAAGGTATACGGCAACACCCAGGATATTAACCAGCAAATATGATAATTGCATATTCTGAAATCCTCTTTTCTAAATTTGAATGACAATAATTGCTAAACAATAATAAAGCTTGTCAGCTATCCCCCTCTATGATGGATTGGTTTTAAAATTGAAACCCAGAATAATAAACGATGAATTAACTTAATTCATCTAAGAAGCTGCGGCCAACGGATTCGTCCGATGGCTCGACGCCAAATATTTGGGCAGTGGTTGCCCCGATATCGGCCAGTGTCCGGCGAATGCCAAGCGACTTTCCCTCAGGCTTGGCAGGCATGTAGGCAATCAGTGGTAAATACTCGCGGGTGGGGACAACGTCTACTGTTGGATCGTTGGCAAAGGTTGACGTAATCATCAGCAAATCTGTGCTGTACAACTCCCGCATCAAACGAGAAAGGTGCTGATCAACCACGTTTAAAACATCGATGCATCCCTTCCCATCAGCTTCCAAAGCCTTTTGCTGCAAATCCAACAGCCTAAAGTAAAGCAGACCGTTGTTTGGCGCAATAACCTGTTGGTGAAGCTCATTAAATCCAGCTTCATCCGAGTTAACCGGGATGACTTGAGCGACGTTTTGATTAGACAGATAACTCAGATAATTGGTAATCAGAATCGAATTAACGCCGAGAAGTCCGACAATCGAGTCAATGACACTGGTCGTCCGGATATCGGTCTGGTAATCAAACATTTCCCGCAGTCCGCTCAGTGTTGCATTGTTCTGACTCTTAAGACGAATTTTGCCATAATAGCCAATTGGGTCCTCAGCTGGTGGGAGGCCAACGACTGGATCGTTGGACCGAATATTCCCCAGTCCGAGGCGGCTCAGTGCCGGCAATACAAAGTTGGGGCCGGCAAACCTGGCAATATGGCCAAGCATATCGGCGCCAACGGAGTTAAACCGATTGGCGTCACTGGCTTCCCCGATTCCCAGTCCAGCCAAGTCAATTACAATTACCCGACGAAAGTCCATCAGAAACTTCCTTTCCAGATTAAATAAAGCTTTAGAAAAAAATAATCTATGTGAATAGAATACCGCATTTAGGAAACACCTGTAAATAAAAATCGAGAAATGACAATAAGTAATACGGTTTACTATACTGATTGCGCTTTCATTATATCAAAGCAGATCGGGTACGTAAATAGGAAATTTGAAAGAGTGTGACGAGGGCTGGGTGATGCGGTTTCTAAGGTAACTTTGGTTTAAACCCTGCCTTTGGGTTTGAATCAAAGTTAGCTTACAAGTTAGCATCAGTCGCGTCGTCCACAGGACTAGACACTGCACTTCGTTTGTGGTCGTCGCCGAGTAGGCTAGACACTGCACTTTGTTTGTGGTCGTCGGAACACGTTCCACTAGGTAAAAAAAAAAAAACACAAAAAATAGGATTTAAACTCGCTTTGAAACTGCAAGTCTAAATCCTATGCGGAAGGGAACTTTGGGGTTAATACCCACTTTACTAATAACTTAATGTCTTATCGCCTCAATTTAACTATTTGTTGATCCAACTGCCGCAAACTTTAATCATTTTCACGTTTTTACTTTATTGATAAATTTGCCGTGTGACCAACATTCGGTGCTGCGTGAAACTATACTACTTGGAACAACTGCTTGGAACATTAAATCTTGGTACGTGGTACTTGAAACTGTGAATCATTGGAACTTTCATCAACTTGATATTCGATTGAATCTCTCAGATCCACTACAAGTGACCTCTGTACATAACCCTTTTCAATTACTCCATCAGGTTTTCAATAGCGAATCATCGAACTCATATCTGAACATTTGTGATTCATAACATTATATTCAAACACTTAATCACCTGAATTAACCTTCTGTTATTTTAACCTGTAACAATTTGAAACTCTTTGAATCGTTGAAACAATCGGCTAAATAAAACATCTATCGAACTTCCATGCTTCTAAATGAATCGTGAACCTCAAACTCTTAAAACTTAAAATAAACAACTATGCGTTCTACACGTGAAACATTTGAAAATAATCCTGTGACATTACAACATATGAATCTAGGATCAGAGAACATTCAAAGCAGGTTGGAAACCCCTGGTACTTCGAACTTCCTTTCCCTTCCTTGACTATATAATATCATATCTGGAAGCGTTTGCAAGTATTATATCTGCTTTTTCTAAATTTATTTCAGAACGTTACATTGACAACTATTTCGGCATTAAAAAAGCATGTCCAACTCATCGGTTGTCATGCTCTTTGAGCTTATTTAAATAAAAACTTCAATGGATCAAACGCAATAAATGTGATGCCGGCAACTGCAATAATCGCAATCGTAATCACAATTGGCAGCGTCTCTGAAATTGTGGTTGTATCATGCTCCGTGTATTTAACGT
>NZ_JAXGWW010000018.1:0-17749 GCF_040773105.1 Lentilactobacillus sp. | reverse complement strand
GTGTTGCCGCCATGGCTTCATGTTGGAAGCGTTTCTTTGCTTTAGGATTATCTCGAAAATCCAACCGCAATAATTTAACGGCAACCTTCCGCTTTAAAATAAGGTCTTCAGCCAAATAGACGTCAGCCATTCCACCTTCGCCCAAGCGGCCGATAATTTCATAACGACCATTTAACACATAGCCTTTATTCATCGGCGACCACCTCCGAATCGTAACGGGCAATTAAAATGGTGATATTGTCCAAGCCACCGTTTTCATTGGCCAAATCAATCAGCATATCACATTTGGACTGCAGTTCTTCATCCATGGCCAACACTTTTTCGATATCGGCATCGTCCACCATATTGGTCAGCCCGTCGGTACACAGCATAATCTGATCACCCGGCTTGGCGGTGTATGGCCTAAAATCGGCTGCTGAATCATTATTGATTCCGAGACTTTTGGTAATAATATTTTTGTAAGGATTGGTTTTGGCTTGATCAGGCGTGATGTCACCGTGTTTAACTAACTCATTGACGTAGGAATGATCTTCGGTAATTTGGATAAACTGCCCATCCGAGTACACGTAGCCGCGGCTGTCTCCGATATTGGCAATCAAACTTTGCTTACCGTCGATTAAGGCCGCCACAATTGTCGTGCCCATGCCGTGCAGCCGCGTATCTGTGTTTGATTCGTCAATGATGGCTGAATTTTCCTTGGCAAGTTGATTTTCAAACCAGGTTTCAATTTTATCCAGGCTCGAAATCTCAGTTTGTTCAAAGCTTTCTCCCATATGACTGACAACCATTTGAGAAGCCACTTCGCCAGCATTATTGCCGCCAATACCATCAGTAATTAAGGCGAGAATCAAGCCGTTTTTATTTTTAAATGCGCCGACGGCATCTTCGTTTTTGTCACGAACTTTGCCGGTCGAGGACTGATAAGCAATTTGCAAGTTAATCAACTCCGTTAAGATTTCCGAATAAGAGAACAAACAAAGAATCCGTCAGAATCATAATCATCGGGATAAATTTGGACCATGTCACTGTCAGGGTTAAGGTTTCGTTCCGTCTTGGTTTTTGTCACTTCAAAGTTGGGATTAGCCGCAATGAACTTCTCAATAACGTCCTGATTTTCTTGTTTCACAATCGTACAAGTACTATATGTAATAGTACCACCAGTTTTGACTTTTGTAGAAACCGCATTTAAAATTTGCAGCTGAATGTTGCTCAACCGGTCAATATCGGCAACTGTTTTGTCATATCTAATCTCCGGTTTTCGACGCAAGAGACCCAAGCCGGAACACGGTGCATCGACGAGGACTGCGTCAAACATGCCATCTTCGAACTTGCTGTCAACTTTTCTGGCATCCAGCTCAAATGTTTCCACGTTCTTGTACACGCCAAGACGCGTGGCATTTCGCATGACGGTCTTGAGTTTGTTTTTATGAATATCCAGCGCAAATACCTTGCCGTCGTCAAGTCGACTTGCAATCTGAGTGGTTTTTCCGCCAGGCGCACTACAGGCATCCAAAATCGTATCAGCTTCGTTAATTGTCATTGATTCTACCGGCAGCATGGCACTTTCATCCTGAATGGTTAACAAGCCATCCTCAAAGAAATCGCTATGGACAATTTGGCCGTCATTAATGATGATTCCTTCACTTGAAACTTCACTGGGCTCCGCATCAAACCCATTTTTAGCCAGGTCTTCCAAAAGATGATCGCGTGAGATCTTGGCCGTATTTGTGCGAACGGATTGCTTGGGGGCTTTGTTGAGGGATGCAAGAATCGAGGTGGTCTTTTTGTCGCCCAACTGTTGTTGCAGCATGTCAACCAGCCAGGTTGGAACACTGTATTCAACGGATAAGCGGGTCTTTTCGTCTTGAATATCCGCTAACTTTGGCGTGCCCTTACGATCCATTTGATGCAAAATGCCGGTCACAAACCTTCGCGTGCCGTCATGGCCCATCACTTTGGCAATTTTAATGGTTTCATCAAAGATCGCCCGTTTGGGAACCCGATCGAGATACTCAAGCTGATACATTGCGGTATAAAGCAATTCTTTGACCCAATTTTCAGTCTTTTCGGGGTCGCGCAAAAATGGGCGCAATTGATATTCAAGTGTTAATCGATGTTGAATAACACCGTACACAATGTTGGTAAACAGTGCTTTATCAGCTGCCCCCATTGAAGTTGATTGAATGACTGCATTAATTTGTAAGTTGGAATATGAACCACTACTGGTTCGAACCAACGTCATGACAGCCAGTTGGCGAGGATTATTTGTTGTATATTTCATTTATTTAATCACCTTTTGGCCAACGGTAAGCGTCTGACCAATCCCATTTAAGTAGTCTGTAATTTGTTGCTTTGGTTTGCCGGCAGGCTGAATCTCCAAAATTGAAAGGACAGTGCCCTTCCCAGCGGCTAAATACAAATGATGCTTATCTTTGGCAACTACAGAACCGGGGGCCAAATCTGTTTGCTGGTCACTGACTTCAGCCTTCCAAATTTTGGTCCGTTTGCCGCTGATTTCGGTATAAGCTACCGGATCCGGACGCAGTGCCCGGACTTTGGCGTTGACCATAAAAGCAGTTTGATTAAAGTCTAATGCCTCTTCTTCCGGCTTGATGTTCGGTGAAAAGACGACTTCATCTTCTACCTGTTTAACCGGCTGAACGTCTCCAGAGAGCACTTTGGGTAAGGTGTCGAGCAACAAATCCCGCCCAACCAAGCTTAATTTTTCAAACATCGATTCAGTATCATCATCGTCAGTGATCTTAACGGCCTGTTGTGCCAAAATATCGCCGGCATCCATTTTTTTGACCATGTAAATCAAGCTGATGCCGGTTTCCTTATCGCCGTTCATAATGGCGTATTGCACAGGAGCGCCACCGCGATACTTGGGTAACAGTGAGCCGTGAACGTTAACGGCGGCCACTTTCACCGCATTCAGCATCTTGGACGGCAAAAATTGACCGTATGCGGCTGTCACAATCAAATCCGGATGAAAATCGATCACCCGTTGCATTTCCGGGCTGCCACTTAATTTTTCCGGTTGAAAAACGGCAATTTGATTCTTGACGGCAGCTTGTTTGACGGGGCTTTGCTGAATTTGGTGCTTTCTGCCGACCGGTCGATCAGGCTGAGTTACGACACACAAAATGTCATAGTGATGATCAATTAATCCTTGAAGAATTGGAACCGCAAACTGCGGCGTTCCCATAAATACTACAGTAGTCAAAGTAATCGTTTCCTTTCATCTTTCGTTACATAAAATCAAGCGGTTCATTATCAATCGCAATTTGAATTCCCCGCCGCTGCTTTTTTTGCGATTGGACAAGGATTTCATCCAAAGCGGCTTTAAGGTTGGGTTCCTTCCGATATTTGATAATAATCTGGTAGTAATACTGGTTATTGATCCGGGTAATCACCTTAGGGGTTGGCCCTAAGATAATCGCGTTGGAAGATAACTGTTTCTTTAAAAAATTCAGAATACCAAACATTTCGGAAACCGTCTGATTTTCACTGGCAGAATTTCCGGTCAGTTTCACGGTAAAGTAATACGGTGGATACTTACCGTCATGGCGGATTCGCATCTCAGTGGCGTAAAACTTCTCGTAATCTTGCGTTTTTGCCAACCGGATGGCGTAATGATCAGGATTAAACGTTTGGATGATCACTTCACCGGATTTATCCGCCCGCCCGGATCGTCCCGATACCTGGGTGAGCAACTCAAACGTCCGTTCACTGGAGCGAAAATCCGGAAACTGCAGTGCCGAATCAGCATTCAATACACCGACTAACGTCACCTCGGGGAAGTCCAGCCCCTTGGCGATCATCTGCGTTCCCAACAAGATATCAGCTTTATGAGCGCCAAATTGATCAATAATGGCTTCGTGGGCGCCCTTCTTGCGAGTTGTATCGACATCCATTCGAAGGACCCGCGCAGTCGGAAACAGATTTTTGACCTGTTCTTCGAGTTGCTGGCTGCCCATTCCGTAAAACCCGATTCGCTTACTGTGACATTGTGGACAAGCAGTCGGAATCGGCTCTGTGTGACCACAGTAATGACAATTTAACGTGTGGGTATCTTTGTGCATCGTCAGCGAGATATCACAGTTGGGGCATCGCGGCACGTAGCCACAGTCCCTGCACATCAAAAATGCTGAATACCCCCGCCGATTGAGCAGCAAAATAATTTGTTCGTGCTTATCCAGTCTGACTTGAATGGCATCCTTTAATTGAGTCGACAAAGCTTCATGGTGCTTGGCCATTTCGATTTTCATATCAATAATTGAGACATGAGGAAGTGCCTGCCGGTTAATTCGATGTGGTAAGCTCAACAGCTCATAGACCCCCTTCATTGCTCGCGCACGGGATTCTAATGATGGGGTGGCACTTCCCAGAACAACCGGACAATGATTGTATGCGGCGCGCCATTTGGCCACGTCTCGGGTCTGATACCTTGGGTTATCGGCTTGCTTATAACTGCTGTCGTGTTCTTCGTCCATAATAATTAAGCCGATATTTTGAAGCGGCGCAAAAATTGCGGATCGAACACCCACGACCACTTTTGCTTTGCCGGTGTTAATCCGCTGCCATTCATCGTAGCGCTCACCACTTGACATCGCGCTGTGAAGCATTGCAACTTGATTGCCAAACCGGCTGCGAATCCGACTGACAATCTGAGGGGTCAAGGTAATTTCCGGAACCAGCATTAAGGCCGTTCTTCCCAGACTCAAGGCGTGGGCGATCGATTGCAGATAGACCTCGGTTTTTCCGGATCCGGTAACCCCTTCGAGCAAGAAGACTTGGTCTTTTTGAGCGCCAATCGCTTCGTTGATAGAAGAGACAGCCGCCTGCTGGTCGGCATTCAATTGTAACGGCTGACTTTTTTTAGCCGGGCGCATAAATGGATTGCGGATATGTCGCTTTAATTTGGCGACCACCCAACCTTTAGCTTCGGCATTTTTAAGCGTTGACGACGTAATCCCCTTTGAAGCCAAGTCGGAAACTAAAAAAACCGTATCCGGCTGTTGCTTAATAAGCGACAACAATTTGAGTTGGCCCACTGCATTTTTACGGACCGTTTGGCGAACTTCATCAACTTGTTTTGCATTCAGATTACCTTGATAGGCTTTAAGCATGATTGGCCGCGCGTGGTTCGTCAAATCATATTCAACTTGGATATCACCGTTTTTCTGGCCTGCTAAAATCTTGCTCAACGTTGCATTGTCGTATTGCTGCCGGTTATAGTCAATTTCTTGTTGGCCGTGAAATATTTCTGGGAATTGGTCGATCACCTGGCTATTTTTGGCGATTAATTTCTTTTTATTTTTTGTCCGCATCCCACCGGGAAGCATCGTCTGCAGACAGCTGATTTGAAATGAGTACGTTTGGTCAGCCAGCCATGAAGCCAAGTCGAGCAACTCAGGATTGATGACCGGTGAAAGGTCCACCAGAGAGGCGATCGGCTTTAATTTGCCGTCATAACTGGAATCATCTGAAATGCCAACCACAAAACCAGTAATTTTCCGGTTACCAAAAGGAACCTGAACCCGCATTCCAGGCTCGATTTGATCAACTAAGTGATCCGGAATCGAATAACTATAGGCATTATTGGTTTGGCGCGTTGGCACGTCAACGATAATTTGTGCAACCTGCAAGGCAGATTCTCCTTTCGCTAGCTTTTAAATTCTTCAGCGACTATTTCAATCAACTGGTCGGCGACTTTTTGTTTGCTTTCAACAGGCGTTTTCACTTGCCTACCGTCTCCAAACAAAAAAGTGACCTGATTATTGTCAGAATTAAAGCCGATACTGGTTTGTGAAACGTCATTGGCCACAATCAGATCCAGCTTTTTAGATTGAATCTTTTTTTCAGCGTTTTTGATTAAATCATTTGTTTCAGCCGCAAAGCCAATCATCAATTGGTTCGCCCGCTTAGTGGGTGCAAGGGTTTGAAGGATATCTGGATTACGGACTAATTTCAAAGACATTGTTTGGTTATCAGCGTTTTTTTTAATTTTATGATCAACAACTTCTGCTGGCCGATAATCCGCAACAGCGGCAGCCATCACCAAAACATCGGCATCTGAGAATTCACGTTGAACGGCTTCAAGCAGTTCCGCTGCAGTTTGTACTTTGACTAAGTGAATGCCCTCAGGCGCTTCAAGTGTCGGATTAGCAGCAATTAAGGTCACATCGGCACCGGCACGTTGAGCTGCCTTGGCAACCGCAAAGCCCATTTTTCCCGAAGACCGATTGGTTAAATATCGGACCGGATCCAGTGGCTCGCGGGTACCACCTGCCGTCACGACAACTTTACGACCCTGCAAAGATCCCTTGGGTGCCTGTAAGTGCTGATTAACATAAGTGAGGATTTCGTCTGGTTCGGGCATTCGGCCGCGGCCGGAATACCCCTCTGCCAGGAAACCGGCTGCCGGGTCCATCACGTGAATCCCAGCTTTTTTTAGCGTCTCAATATTTCGTTGCGTCGCACTATTTTCGAACATATGACTGTTCATTGCCGGGATGACAAAGATGGGCGCCGTTATCGTTAACAAGGTTGACGTCACCACATTATCGGCAATTCCGTTGGCCATTTTAGCAATTGTATTAGCAGAAGCGGGTGCCACAATTGCCAAATCGGCGTGATCTGCCGTGTAGACGTGCGGAATGGCCGCAGGATCCGGACTGGCAAAGTCATTGGTTAAGACATGCTGCTTACTGACCGTTTGAAAAGCCAGTGGCGTTACAAATTGTTGCGCGGCATCACTCATCACGACATGAACCTGATTGTGATTCTTAACCAACAATCGAGCGAGCGTCAATGATTTATATGACGCAATACTTCCAGTCACAAACAACACGACATTTTTATTTTGGAACATCTTTTCACCCCGTTTCAGATTTCATCTTTTATTGTACCAAATCTTGAGTAGATAAAAAGCAGAGACCTTTCAATAATCAGTGGACCAAACACAAAGGGACCGGGTACAAAACGGATGTTTTGTCCCAGTCCCGATGGTCGAATCTCTAATCGAAATCTTTTTCTTTGGGGTCAATTTTCAAAACGCCGGCAGAAATTTCTTCCAGTGCTTTTCCAACTGATTTTTGTGACTTGTAGCTATCAAGTAATGGCTTTGCACCGGAATCTAATTCATGTGCGCGTTTACTGGCAAGCGCAATCAAAGAATACCGGGAATCAATTTGATCCAAAAGCTTATCAACAGATGGGTAAAGTAACATATTATTTATCTCCTAACATTGATTCATAGTCGGGCATGACCCGAGCAACTTTTAATCGTTCACTTTTAATAATTGACTTGATTCTGTCAACGGCCAAAGGAACCTTGTCGTTTAAAACAGCGTAATCATAGTTTCGCATCATACTGATTTCACCAACGGCTTTTTTAACCCGCTTGTTGATGACGTCCATTTTGTCGGTTCCACGACCGACCAGACGATGCTTTAGTTCCATTAAATCTGGTGGCGTTAAGAAAACAAACACCGCGTCGGGGACGTTTGCTCGAACCTGCATTGCACCGTTTACTTCGATTTCGAGGAAAACGTCTTTGCCGGATTCCAAAGTCTCATTGACGTATTTTAACGGCGTCCCGTAGTAATTATCAACATATTTGGCATACTCGAGCATTTCGCCGTTTTGGATATTTTCTTCGAATTGCTCTTTTGAGACAAAGTAATAATCGACACCGTTTTTTTCGCCGTCACGCGGTTTTCTGGTTGTCATCGATGTTGAATATTCAAAGTCAACATCCGGCTCTTCAAATAACGCTTTTCGTACCGTTCCTTTGCCAACTCCGGACGGTCCGGATAACACAATCAACATTCCTCTTTTAGCCATCGAAAAAATCCCTTCAATTATTTGTAGTACTCATTATTATCGCCCTTTTTAGCTGATTTGACAAGCCCTTCGAACTGTTTGGTCCAAATTGAGCGGATTTTAAATTAGGGGTTGCACTTTAGAACGAATGTTCGTATAATAAAAGCACAAACAAACGTTCGGGGTGAACAAACATGCAGAATAAACAATCCTACTTTTCAGAAATAACCAAAACATTCAAAGACAACTACGACCGCTTCTTCGAAATCGTTAGAGATACCCATCAGATCAAACAAATGCCAACTTTCCAGTTGAATTATTTTATCAAGCAGACACTTGAAAACCATTTTCCAATTACGATTGAATTTAACGACCAACTCGAAGAACAGTCCGGATATCTCCGAAAACTTTCCGATGACCGTTACTTACTGACTTCCGATGACAATCGGTTGAGTCGAATTGTCACGATTGCTGAAATTAAGGCAATCAAAAAATATTAATCAAGTTAACTGTAAGGGGGCCCGACGTTTTTGCCGGGTCCCCTTTTTATTGTGGACTTTAAAGAGTGAAATCTTATTTAAACGTCAGGTGACGTTCCGGTTAGCATCAATTCCTAATTTTGGCCTTTTCTTCGTCCGCCAGCTTTAATAACTCCCCGGCGTGTTCCTTGGTTAATTTGGTGATGGCGGTCCCGGAAAGCATCCGTGATATTTCCGCAACACTTTGAGACTTCGACAGTTCGGTAATTGTCGTGGTTGTCCGGTTATCTGAAATTTGTTTTTCGATAAGGTAGTGGTGATCACTCATCGCTGCAACCTGCGGCAAATGTGTAATACATAATACTTGAGATTTTTGCGAAATCGTATAGATTTTATTGCCAATCGCCTGGGCCACCCGCCCGGAAACACCAGTGTCGACCTCATCAAAAATAATCGATGTCACACCGGCCGCTTTGGCAAACATGGTCTTTAAGGCCAGCATAATCCGCGACAATTCACCACCAGAAGCTGATTTGACCAACGGAAGCATCTTTTCGCCCGGATTGGTTTGAATATAAAACTCAACCCGATCTGCTCCCAGCCGGTTCAAAACCCGATTTTGTTGGATGTTGACTTCAAAAACCGCCTTATCCATATATAAATCAGCCAGCTGCTTATGAACCGCTGTTTCCAACTTCTTTGCAAACTGTTGCCGGATCAGGGTAATCTTTTGGGCATCCTTGATCAAATCCTTCTTGATGCCCGCCAACTGTTTATCCAAGTCATCGTTGGCCTCAGCATCCCCCGACATCTGTTTGAGTTCTTGTTTAATCTTGGCCAAATATGCCAAAATCTGTGAAACCGAGTCCCCATATTTGTGCTTTAACTGATAAATCGTACTCAGCCGCTGTTCAACTTGATCGAGTCGATCCTGATCAAACTCCAAGTTACTCAATTGATCAGAAATCTGACTGGCAACATCCTGCAACGCAAAAAAAGCGCCGGACAGATTATCTGAAATTTGCTTGTACTCCGGATCAAGGTCTTCAATGTCTTGCATCGAACTCATGGCGGTTCCGATCGAATCAATCGAACCACTGACATCCTCATCGCCATTGATGCCCTCGTAACTGGCTAAAAGCGCATCGTGGATCTTTTGAAAATTATTTAAACGGTCCCGCTCTGCCGCTAAATCAGTATCCTCGTTTTCATGAAGATCGGCAGCTTCAATTTCTTTGATCTGGAATTTGAGCATGTCGACTCGCTGAGCCCATTCCTTCTCATTTTGGTGCTTTTTTTCGTTCAAATTACGAAGTTTGATAAACTGATCGTACTTTTCTTGGTAAGTGGCTAAAATTGTGGCCAACTGGTCTTCGGCAAAATCATCCAAAAGTTGAATGTGCCGTTCGGGTCGCATCAATTCCTGATGATCATTTTGACCCTGAATATCAACAATCGTTTCGCCAATTCGTTTTAATGTCGCGATATTGACCATGATGCCGTTAACTCGGCAGCTATTGCGGCCGTTGGCGAAAATCACGCGCTCAATAATGATCGCGCCATCACTATGGTCAATGCCTAAATCATCCAATACGTCATATGTCGGATTGTCATTGTGAAGAATGAAGTTACCCTGAATGACGGCTTTGTTGGCGCCGGTCCGAATCAGATCATGCGAACCCCGACCGCCAACAAGTAGTCCGACAGCATCGATGATAATGGATTTTCCAGCGCCGGTCTCCCCGGTCAAAACGGTCATGCCGGCTTGAAAATCAATATCTAAGTGTTCAATAATTGCAAAATCAGTAATTGATAATTCAAGTAACATAAATAAACCTCTCAGTGATCATGAATTTGTTCCAAGCATGTTATTAATCTGATCACGAATCGTTATCGCATCGGCATCTGTCTTACAAATAATCAAAACTGTATTATCGTCGCCAAGTGTTCCAAAAATACCACTATAATTCATTTGGTAAAGCAAGCTTGAGATGACCGGACCGCTTCCGGGTAATAATTTCATATAAACAAATTTGTCTAGAGAATCGACGGAAACAAATGAATCTCGAACTGTTTGCACCAGCTTTTTTTCCGTGTCAATATTTTTTTGCGTCGGCAAACTGTAACGATAACCACCGGTTACAGATGGCACCTTTACCAGCTGCATATCCTTAATATCTCTGGAAACAGTCGCCTGAGTGACCTTGATTCCCTGATCTTCCAGAAGTGAAACGAAATCTTCTTGACGCTGAATATTATTACTTGTCAGCAACTGTTTGATCAGTCGCTGCCGCTCTTTTTTACGCATAACGCCACCCCCCTAATTAATTGAATAAAAATACAAGATTATCCTTTTAATTCAGAATAAGCGTTCTCAATCACTTTTTCAATCGAAACTTTTGCAGACATCACTGGATTTTCAACCGACTGAAGTTCAACCAGAAATTCGATGTTGCCAGCACCGCCCTTAATTGGTGAATAATCAAGGTTTAAGACGGAATAGCCATTTTCAACCGCAAAGTTTAAGATCTTTTCCAGCACCATCCGATGCACCGCTGAGTCGCGGACAATGCCGTGTTTGCCGACATTTTGCTTTCCCGCTTCAAATTGCGGCTTGATGAGGGCGACGACATGACCATTGTCCTCAATGATTTCTTTAAGCGGCGGTAAAATCAATTCGAGTGAGATAAAGGAAACGTCTATTGACGCGAACTGTGGCCGGCCATGGGTAAAATCGGCCAACTTGCTGTACCGAAAATTCGTGTGTTCCATTACAACCACTCTGGGATCTTCTCGGAGTTTCCAAACCAATTGGTTGCTGCCAACGTCCAGGGCGTAGCTTAGCTTAGCACCATTTTGCAGCATTACGTCCGTAAAGCCACCGGTAGATGACCCGATGTCGAGCACGGTAAGCCCTTTGACGTCAATGCCAAAAGTCGTGAGTGCCTTCTCCAGCTTCAAGCCGCCGCGACTGACATAAGGCATTGGTTTGCCTTTTAAATGAAGGTCTGTGTCCACCGGAATCTTCATCCCCGGTTTATCCAGCCGTTCTTCATTATCCCCGAGAATTTCGCCGGCCATCACCGCCCTTTTAGCCCGTTCGCGGGTATCAAACAATCCTTGTGTCACTAATAATACATCGACCCGTTGTTTTTCCATTTTACTTTTCGTCCTTATTTTTAAAATAACCGCAAAAATCGTCCAACAGTCCTGTATCAATTCCAAGCTCCGTTTGGGCCTGTTGTAACGCCGCTTCGGCATCTTGGACTGTCTGGGCCAGCATTTCATATGACCCATCCAATCCCAGTAAATTGGGGAAGGTGTTCTTCCCGGCATCTTGGTGGACCGGCTTTCCGATTTGGGCTTCTGTTCCCACAACATCTAAAATATCATCATAAATTTGGTAAGCTTCCCCAAACTTTTCAGCAAAGGTCAATAATGACTGCTGCTTTTCGGGGATGACTCGACCCATAATCAAACCGGCCTTGACCGCATAAACGATGAGCGCACCGGTTTTGTTCCGGTCTAATTTTCGTAATCCTTCAAGCGGTAATTGGTGGCCAACAAATTCAATATCGTCGGCTTGACCGGACGCCATTCCGTGAGGGCCGGCAGCTTTTGACATGGCTAAGGCTAACGCTGCTTGGGTTTGACTATCCAAGTCGTTGTCGACTAACCATTGAAAGGCAAGGGATTGAAGAGCGTCTCCCGCTAAAGTCGCCATTCCGGCACCAAATTTGACGTGATTAGTCGCTTTGCCACGACGCAAATCATCGTTATCCATTGCTGGCAGATCATCATGGATTAATGAATAAGAATGCATTAACTCAAGGGCACAACTCGTTTTTAATAACGTGTGGTCAATTTGATCTCCGAGACTTGAGATAACGGCTAAAGTGAGTAATGGTCGCAATCGTTTGCCACCAGCATTCACAGAATAGCTCATCGCCTGGGTTAACGTGGCCTGATCAGAATCGGCCGCGATTTCTGTTTCAAGGACCTGGTTAATTTTGGGTATCCATTGGCGTTCAAAGTCAGTCAGCTTGGTTGGCATTTTGATCATCCTTTTCATCCTGAGGCGTCTCAAAGTCGACTTCATTGCCATCTTTATCCATCATTTTAGCCATCGTATGTTCGGCCTTGGTGAGGGTGTCTTGGAGCTGCTCGCTCAATTGAATACCGACTTTAAATTTATCCATCGATTCTTCCAGGGAGACATTTCCCTGTTCCAGCTGGTTAACAATTGCCTCCAGCTCGTTCATTTTTTTCTCGAATGTTTTGTTATCTGATTGTTTGTCAGCCATGTTAATTCTCCTTTTTTGGATGAATGTCGTTAACGGATGCGTGAACAGTCCCATCGCTAAAATGGACGTCAATTGTCTGACTGTTAAGGTCAGAAACGCGTTTAACAAATCTGCCCTTGTCATCCGTTGTATACGTATACCCTCTACTGAGGATTTTCAATGGGCTCAAGTGGTCAAGTGACCCCACCAACATCTGGTAGTGCTGGCGGATGTTCTTGAGGTTTTGCGTGGTCGATCGACCCAAACGGCCTTGAAGCGTCGTTAAACGTTGCTGTTGTTCTTTAATCGTATAAGTCGGTGCAACTAATCTCAAGCGCATTTTTAAATCAGCAAATTGCTCTTTGCGTTTCCCCGTAATCTTATCCGCTTGGTTGTACAATCGCTGTGATAACAAATCCAAGCGTTGCGAAAAGGTTTCGTAAATTCGCTGCGGTGACGTAAACACGGTTGATTGTTGAAGCCGTTTTAGCCGTAATTTATCTTCTTGAATCACCTGATAAGCCGCATTGATCACCCGATTTTGGGTGGTTTTGAGATCTACCAACACCTGGTCCAACCGCGGTACCGCCAGCTCGGCCGCAGCCGTTGGTGTTGCGGCCCGAACGTCAGCAACCAGGTCAGCAATTGTCGTATCGGTTTCGTGTCCGACAGAAGAAATGACCGGAACTTCGCTGGAAACGATTGCTCGGGCGACAATTTCTTCGTTAAAGGGCCAGAGGTCTTCAATCGAGCCTCCGCCACGTCCAACAATCAGCGTGTCAAAATTGCCGATTTGATTGACCCGTTCGATCTGGCGAACGATATCGGCGCTGGCTTCAGTTCCTTGAACCAAAGCTGGAAACAGCACGATTTGTGCAATCGGATATCGTCTTCGAACCGTTGTGATGATGTCTCGAATGACCGCACCACTGGGTGACGTCACAACCGCAATTCGCTTCGGAAATTTAACCAATGGCTTTTTGGGCAGTGTAAAGAGGCCTTCAGAAGACAGCTTCTTTTTCAACTGTTCATAAGCCTGGTAGAGTTGACCGACGCCATCCGGTTCCATTTGTTCAACATATATTTGATAGCTTCCAGTCGGCTCGTAAACAGAAATATGGCCAACGACCAGGACTTTCATGCCCTCTTCAGGCGTAAATTTTATGCGGTTGAACGCTGATTTGAACATAATTGCGCTGATCTTGGCGTTATCATCCTTCAAGCTAAAGTACTGGTGGGCATTTGGCCTGAGTCGGAAATTAGAAATTTCCCCAGTGAGGTATACCTTAGATAAATACGGATCAACATCGAATTTTCTTTTAATATATTTTGTTAAGGCGCTAACAGTTAGATAATCATTGGTCACGTTCAAGGCTCCATTCTGCTAAATCAACAGTTTGCTGCATCAATGTCGCAATGGTCATTGGGCCGACACCACCTGGAACGGGCGTGATGTAAGACACTTCATCAAATAAATCATCGTAGTCAACATCTCCTACCAAATGACCGGCTTCATTAATATTTTGACCGACATCGATCACCACAGCTCCGGGCTTAACATCGTTCTTGGTCAGTGTGTGCAGGCTGCCGGTAGCCGAAACAATGATATCAGCCTGCTTTGTATACTGGGTAATATCTTTTGTCAGCAGGTGAAGAATTGATACGCTGGCACCGGCATTTAACATCAAGGCGGCCATTGGTTTGCCGACAATGGCACTTCGACCAATCATCACGGCATTCTTACCCTTTAAATCAATTTGATATTCGTCAAACATCGTCATAACACCCTTAGGCGTGCAGGCAACCGGATATTTCGTGGTATCGTTTAAAAATAACTTACCAACATTAACCGGATGAAAACCATCCACGTCTTTTTCAGGCAGGATGGATCTGGTAACTAATTTTTCATTAATTTGTTTTGGAAGCGGATCTTGGACTAAAATTCCGGTGACTTCCGGATCTTCGTTATACTGACGGACGACGTTCAATAATTCTTCTTGAGAAATACTTTCAGGAAGTTCCTTGACGATCGACCGAATTCCCAATCGTTCAGCTGTGCGGTGCTTATTTCGAACATAACGCTGGCTCGCAGAATCAGTCCCCACAATAATGACAACCAGCTCCGGTGTCATTCCATGTGCTTGCTTTAGCTTTTCAACACGTTGACTCGTTTGCCCGTTTAATTTCTTTGCAAGTGCTCTTCCGTCAATAATCGTTGCCATGTTTGAAACCGCTCCTTTATATTTTCATCTTGAAATCATATGTACAAAAAAATAGATTTACACATGTGTAAATCTATTTTACCAGTTCTTCTAAAGCATGTGACAAAATCCCGTTAACAAATTTTCGTGAACGGTCATCACTAAATTTTTTAGCCAGCTCGATTGCTTCGTTGATTGAAACCTTGGCAGGAAGGTCGTCTACGTAAATCATCTCGTAGAGGGCAATCTCCAAGATAATCAAGTCAGTTCGGGCAATCCGCTCTAAAGACCAATTGGCAGCTAAATACTTTTTAATTGTTTGATCAATCTCAGATTTGTGTTCCAAAACCCCGGCAATTAAGTCATGTAAATAGGCTGGGTACTCGTCACCATACTGACCACTTGTCAAAACCTGGAAGAAGTCCTTCCAATCGGTTTGATCATTGGTATTTAAGGCAAAAAGTGTTTGAAACGCAATTTCTCTGATTTGGTGTCGTGTTAATTCCACTATTCCTCACCATTTTCTTCTTCGTCGGCAAAAGGATTGTTGGGATCGACCGTACTGGTTGTCTTTTCCGGAACGACTCCTTGCACGTGAACGTTGACTTCAGTTACTTTTAAGCCGGTCATAAACAACAGCTGCTGTTCAACTTGGCTTTGAATTTGAAGTGCAACCTTTGGAACGGAAACGCCATAGTTTAGGTAAACATAGACGTCGACCGTTAATTCTTCGTCATTATAAGTTAAATTAACGCCCTTACCATGTTCTGTCCGACGTCCCAAAAGTTCGTTAACACTGGTTGAAAATGAACCACGCATCCGATTTACGCCGTCAATTTGTGACGTCGCAACACCAGCAATGATTTCCAACACATTTTGAGCAATTTCAATCTTGCCGAGAGCAGAATCATTTGAATGAAGGGTAATATTTGTGTCTTCAGCCATTTTAAAGCCTCCGTTTCAGACCAATCGGGTGCTTATGCACGTGAAATGTAAGTACCGTCAGTTGTGTTGATAACCAGCTTGTCGCCCTGGTTCACAAAGAATGGTACTTGAAGTGTCAAACCGGTCGTCATTGTTGCAGGTTTGGAACCACCAGATGCCGTATCACCTTTGATGCCGGGTTCTGTTGCAGCAACTTCAAGGGTAACGGTGTTTGGAAGTTCAATTCCCAAGGTTTCGTTGCCATATTGGATGACTTGAACAGCCATGTTTTCTTGAAGGTAGTTCAGTTCACTCTTAATTTGTTCAGCTGGAATGGAAATTTGGTCATACGTATCCATATCCATGAAAACGTGTTGATCGCCATCAGCGTAAAGGTATTGCATCTTTTTGGTGTCAATTTGAGCCTGTTCCATCTTAGCGCCTGCGCGGAAAGTCTTTTCTTGAACAGCGCCAGTTCGCAGGTTCTTAAGCTTTGAACGGACAAATGCACCACCCTTACCAGGCTTAACGTGTTGGAAACTCAAAATTCTCCAAATTGCGTGATCAACCTCGATGGTTAATCCATTCTTAAAATCAGCAGTTGAAATTGCCATTGTTGTTCCTCCTAAATGTAAAGTAACATACATTGATTATATAATACTTTGAGCCTAAATATCCAATTAAATCGGCTGTGTGATTCCGGACAATCAAAAAGCTGGGATGCAAAACATGTGTTTTGTCCCAGCCTCCTGATTGATTCAAAATATAATGGGTTATTTAGCAGCTTCAGCAACTGGATAAACTGAAACCTGACGCTTGTCGCGTCCTTTTCGTTCGAAACGAACAACTCCATCAACTACTGCAAACAATGTATCATCGTTACCACGCTTAACATTGTTACCTGGGTAGATATGAGTTCCACGTTGACGATAGATGATTGATCCACTGTGAACTGATGAACCGTCAGCAGCCTTCGTACCTAAACGACGACCAGCTGAGTTACGACCGTTGGCAGTTGATCCACCACCTTTATGGTGAGAGAAGAATTGTAAATTCATTGCTAACATTGGTTTACACCTCCAGATTGAATTGATTTATTTTGCTGTATTTAACTTAATATACTGACTATAACTTGTTGCGATGTCCGCCATTCCGTTCTCGAAAGTATTCAAAACTGCATCAGCCTGAATACTTTTTTTAGAATCCGAAACGATCGGGACATCAACCGATAAGTAACCGCCATTCTTATCATCACTATCAACATCAACGTCCAAGCCAACAACTTCTTGAAGGCCATTGACTGTGGTAATGCTTAATACTGAAACGGCAGAACAGACAATATCTTGTCCATACTCACCGGCATCGGCATGGCCGGTTATCGTAAATCCGCTAACGTGGCCCCGATAGTGCTTAATGGTAGCTTGAATCATTTATCAGTCACCTCAAAGACATTATGCCTTGATTGAATCGATAACAACCTTTGTATATGGTTGACGATGGCCCTTCTTTGAACGTGAGCCCTTCTTTGGCTTGTAACGGAAGATGGTAATCTTCTTTTGACGACCCTGCTTTTCAACAGTTCCAGTTACTGATGCGCCATCAACTAATGGTGTCCCAACTTTAACTGAATCGCCGCCGACCATGACAACTTGATCAAAAGTAACCTTTGCGCCTTCGTCTGCATCTAATTTTTCAATGTAGATTGCATCGCCTTCGGAAACCTTGTATTGCTTACCGCCTGTAGTAATAACTGCGTACATATCTTGTGCACCTCCTCATAAATTTGCTTAGACTCGCCGAAACCAAGCGCCCCAAACAGTATTGGGAACTTCATAGCTCGAATCGAGCGGTTGTAGCTGTGGAAGCCACAATTACAACGTTACTAGTATACATAATCGTTGCCAGTCCGTCAATAGGAATGTTGATTGGCATAAAAAAACAACCGCTACCCACGGCTGCTCTTTTATTTTCGTTGAGCTAAATGTTTGCCATTCTCCCTTATGGATGTTGAAGAATCGGTAAAATACTGAAT
>NZ_JAXGWW010000017.1:0-18031 GCF_040773105.1 Lentilactobacillus sp. | reverse complement strand
TAACAATCCATTTTCGGTCACCAGCGAAGAAATTCAGCCAGCGAACGTCTATGTTCAAGAAGTCAATTTTCAAAATGTGATCAACATCATTGATAAAGAAAAACCTGATGCCATTATGGCAACCCAGGGTGGCCTTAACGCGATGCAAATTGCCTGGCAGCTTGCGGAAAGTGGGATCCTTGCATCCAACAACATTTCCTTGTTAGGGATTAAACCAGCCGATTTGAGAAAAGTCATTGATAATCAAAAGCTGCGAGATTTACTCACCGAAATTGATGAGAAAGTGATTGCGTCAAAGATTGTTGCCGATGACGACGAGGCGATGGATTTTGTTAGGGAAGTTGGCTTTCCGGTCATTGTTAAACCGATGTCGGCAAGTCATGATACCAGCCGTTTTATTTGTAATAACACCGATGAATTGGAAGATGCCCTTGATGTCAGCTTTAAGCGGACGTATATCAAACGGTGTTCAATTGAGCAAAGCATTGTCGGCTACAAAGAAATTGAAATGGTGGGGATTCGAGACGCTAACGGCAACAAGATTTTGATTTCCGGAATGGAAGATATGGATCCGATTGGGATTCATTCCGGCGATTCGATTATTTTTGCGCCCACGCAAACTTTAATTAACGAGGAATACCAGGCGCTTCGGACGGCAACCTTTAGAATTATGGATGCACTCAATGTCACTGGGACTTGCCATGTGCAATTTGCCCAGAGTCGAACGGATGCGAATTACTTTGTAACCAAAGTGAGTCCGTTTTTCACGCGGAATACTATTTTAGCTGCCAAGTCGACAGGCTATCCCTTAACGTACGTGTCGAGTTTTTTGGAGTTGGGGTATAATCTTACCGAAATCAAATTACCAAGCAAATACAGCAAGTTTTTAGCCTTTATGGAGCCGACGATGGACCACGTTGTCGTTAAAATCCCACTATGGCCATTTCGAGACATTACCGACGTTGATCAACATTTGAATCCTTTGATGAAATCCGTGGGATCAACCATTGGGGTGGGCCGCACGGTGGAAGAAGCGATTATTAAAGCGATGCACAGTTCCCAATTTTCTCCACGGGACATTTTGCCAAGTGTTTCTAAAGTCAATGATGATGACGTCATCAATCAACTGATTCATCCGTTGGCGAGTCGGATTCTGATTTTAATGGAAGCACTTCGGCGGGGATTTTCGATTGATGAATTGTCTGAATTAACTCAAATTGATCGGTTTTATTTTTACAAATTAAATCAATTGCTGCGCGCTCAAGACTATGTGGTTAACAATCCGTTGTCGCCAAAATCAGTTGAAATCGGGCATAAATACGGTTTTGGTGATGGTATGCTGGCCGAACTTTGGCAAGTGAATATTTCAACCATTCAGCGCATGAATCATAATGTCAAAAATCAAGTCACTTACAAAGCCATTGAACCCAGTGCTGGCGAATTCATGGAAGCAACCAATATTTTCTATAGCAGCTACGAACTCGAAAATGAAAGTAAGCCGTTTGCTGAAAAAAGTGCATTGGTGATTGGTCGTGGGGGCAATCAACTGGGCCCCAACTCAGCAGCGGATTATTATACCGCTCAGGTGTTAATTTCGCTTCATAAAGCTGGTTACAAGACCATTATTATGAATACCAATCCAAACGCGGTGTCATTGACGCCCCAGTTGAGCGATAAAGAATATATCGAACCGATTCAGCTTGGAAATATTTTAAACATTGTCGATTTAGAGAAGCCGGACATTGTATTTTTACCTGGCAACCGGCACTATTTATCTGAACAACTCAAACAATTTGAAGACTTGAATATTGTGGTGTTGCCGCCGGACCAAAAGGTTGCTACATACAACCAAAAAAAGGCGACGACCGCCGTCGATCTCTTTATTGAAGGAGATGAAGTCTTGCCTGTTGCAACTATTTCATTTGTTGGCAAGGATCAACGCACTGATTTGCGACTCATTAATGACTACAAGGAACCAATGGATCATTGGCAAACCGATGAGGCTGATTTAATCGCTGATGCGGTTAAAAAGGTCGATTCCAGCAAATGGCAGGGGCTTGTCCAAATATTGTATAATACAACTGGTGATTCAAACTACGAGATGACCGGTATTTGGCCCGTTAGAATTACAGAAACGGCTTTTTTAACCAAGACAACTGGAATTAATTGGGTCCGTGTATTGGTGCGAAAGTATTTGGGGATTTTGGATATGAAGTCACTTCGAGAGCAACTGACGCCAACGCAACATCAACGCTCTTCGACGATGATTGCCAAATTTCCGTTTAGAGAACTGCAGTCCCGTCAATCAGAAGGGACGACCAAACAAGAGGTTGGCTCTGCGATTTCATTTAAAAACTTTGAATCGTAACTTAAAAAACAGCGTTATGGACAGAAGTTTCATTGTCCATAACGTTGTTTTTGCGTCAATTTATTTCTTTAAGCTTTCAACGAGTTGCTCATCCGGGGTAATAAATAATGTCGTCTGATTGTCATAAATCACGTAGCCGGGCTTGGTGCCGTTTGGCTTCCGGATATTTTTGACCTTGGTGTAGTCAACTTGGACTTTAGACGAATCACGCGCCTTTGAGAAGTAAGCCGCTAAATTGGCTGCTTCGGCCAGGGTCTGTTCTGACGGATCGAAGCTGCGGATAATCACATGAGAACCCGGGATATCTTTAGTATGCAGCCAGGTTTCGCGCTTATCGGCGGTGTGCATCGTCAGCTTTTCATTCTGCAAGTTATTTTTCCCAACCAAAATCTCAGTGCCGTCACTTGAGATAAATTCTTCAGGTTTGTTGATCTTTTGGCGTTTAGCCTTTTTCTTTTTGTTCTGTTCGTGGTCTCTAAGGTAATGACCTTGTTCCAATTCATAACGAATATCGACCAAATCTTGTGGGTCAGCCAGCTCAATTTGAGATTGAATATTCTCGAAATAATCAATCTCTTGTTTGGTTAAATTGAGTTGTTCACTGACAAACTTAACTGCATTCTTAAGCTTTTGGTATTTTTTGAAATACCGCTGAGCGTTTTGTGAAGGCGATTGTTGATTGGAAAGTTGGATTTTGATCGGGCGATCTTCATCATAGTAATTGGGCAGTTCAATTGACGTCATTCCACGATCGACTCGATTGAGATAGGTCGTCAAAATTTCACCCTTGATGCGATAATCATCAGCATTTTCAGTTTCCGCCATATCGCGTTGCAGCTTTTTGAGTTTTGTTCGATTTTTTTTGAGTTGTTTTTTGACAACCTGAATCAAGACAGAACCTTGTTCCCTGACGCGATCCCGTTGCGCTTTATTGGCATAAAACGCATCCAATAATTCACTTAAACTTGGATAAAATCGATTTTTGGTTGTATCTGGATAGGGAAATGCGGTAAAATTAATCTTGTTACTAGCAATATGGCTAAAGGTTGGCTTTGGATCGTCAAATTGTTTAAAGAAATCCTGGAAATTAACGGCCACTTTTCCGTCTCGATGCAAGAAACTTGCTAGTGCCAAGGATGTGTCATTACCGAGTCCTTGGAGACTTTTCCTTAGATTGCCTGCCAGAACATCAATATTCGGAAAATCTTTGACCAGCTGTTCAATATCTGCAAAGTCCGTTTTGACAAACGGATCTTGTAAATCCTGTTTTGGCGGATTAATGTAGGTTGCACCAGGTAGCAGTAACCGGTATCGGTTCACGTCTGAGCCGACGTGTTTGATGGCATCAATAATCTTTCGATCCGCTTGGTTGACCAAAATAATATTACTATGTCGAGCCATGATTTCGATAATCAGATCTAACTTGGTCTGATCCCCCAGCTCATTTCTGGCAGTAAAGGTAAACGTCATTACCCGATCGTTATTTTGTTGCTTAATATCGGTCAGGATGCCACCGCTTAGATGCTTTCGCATGATCATGGTGAAGTTTGTCGGCACACTCGGATTTACATATGGTACCTTGGTGATTTGAACCCGGGCATAAGTTGGATTGGCTGATAATAGTAATTGGTGACTTTTCCCATGAGCACGGATCGTTAGGATCAGCTCATTAGGATAAGGTTGGTTAATTTTACTAATTCTGCCAGTTTGCAGAAGATTAGTTAATTCGTTTTTCATAGAATGGGTAAAAGAACCATCAAATGACATCTTATCACTCACTTTCGTATAAGTAGCATGTACTAGTATAGCGCATTTTACCCACTCATGCGAAGGAAGACACATGTTATTTGTAAGTAATTATCAAATAGCGTATACTATTTTTTCGGAGGTCTTTTCATTATGAAGGATATTCTTGTGGCGCTTAACTCCGCCGCCAAAAATCATCGAACGCAGCTTTTTAGTATTACGAAGGCGACGGGGCTGACAATCTCGGAGTGGAAATTGCTCACTCAAGTGATTGCTGGCAATACGACGCAAGAAGTATTATCAGAAACTACCAAATTAGATATTTCCACATTATCACGTCAGTTAAAACGGCTGGTTGAAAAACAAATGATTGAAAAGACCGCAGTTGGCAAGGATAAACGTCAGTTAATATACAAAGTTACGGACAAGGGTGTTAAAGCCAGTGAATACGTCCAAACTGAAATTGATCAACTAACCAAACGCGTTTTTAATCACTGGACAGATGAAGAAAAGAATTTGCTCAAGATTTTGATTAACCGACTGGAAAAAAGTTTGGGTAGAATTTAATTACAAGCAGGTGAACTGAATGAAAATTGCGATCGTGACTGATAGCACGGCGTATTTAACAAAAGAAGAAACGGACAAGTACAACATTACCGTTGTACCAATTCCGGTGATTATTGACGGTCGTGAATATAATGAGGGCATCGATCTGACCACAACCGAATTTTATGATAAATTAAAAAATTCTCAGGCTTTCCCAAGTACTTCCCAACCGCCAATTGGTGAGATGATTGACCTATACAACTCCTTGGCAGATAAGGGATATGACACGGTTATCAGTATTCATCTGGCAAGTACAATTTCCGGCTTTTATAATTCATTAACACAAATTGCACCTTCCATTGATAAAATTAAGGTGATTCCCTACGATTCAAAAATTACGGTCAAATTAATGGGATACATGGCGATTCAGGCCAGTAAAATGGCGGCGCTCGGTCGGACCCCAGAACAGATTCTTACATATCTGGACGGCTTAAGAGCGACGATTGATGAACTTTTTGTAGTTGATGATTTACAAAATTTGGTAAGAGGCGGTCGGCTTTCCAACGCTTCTGCGTTCATTGGCGGCATCTTAAAAATCAAGCCATTATTGACCTTCGATGATAAGAGCAATGAAATTGTTGCCTTTGAAAAGATCAGGTCTCGCAAGAAGGCCCTCAAACGTGTCGAAGAACTGTTTGCTGCCGCACGGGAAAAAGCCGATTATCCACTTCGAGCACTGGTCATTAATGCCAATGATCCAAAAGCCGGTAACGAGTGGGCAGCCAAAATTCACGAACTGTATCCAGACATGAAAATTGAGCAAAGTTATTTCGGTCCGGTCATTGGAACCCACTTGGGAGACAAGGCTTTAGCACTCGCATGGCTTCGTGATTTTGATCAGGATAATTTATAAAGATGAACAATTTTCTAATGCAATCACTAAACGTTCGGTAAAATCCGAACTAAGCGATTGCTTTTTTTAGTTCGTGTGGTAAACTTTAATAGTTACATAAAATAAATATGGGGTAGGAATCAGCGCGTTAAGTGTCGAAGGAACGGAATGTGAACTTCGAACGAAAGGTGTTCGGCTACGACTTGTCGGATACTTGCGGTGCTGGTTGCGCATTCGCTATATTATTTAGATTTCTAAATAATGGTGAGCTCCTTTTAAGGAGATGCTGCATCATGAAGTCATTATCATTGGGTTTCCGTAAGTTACGGGTGGTTGACATTGTTGTTTTAGGTATTTTTATGTCTCTGCTGCTGGTTCTCAATCGATTTACGGTTGGGGTTCAAGCGTGGCGGCTGAGCTTTGGGTTCGTCGTTGTTGCTATTGCAAGTCTGCTTTACGGGCCACTTTGGTCAGCATCCATTGCGGCTGTTGTTGACGTGATTGGTACCATGGTTTCAGGAAGCGTCTATTTCCCGGGATTTACTATTTCGGCGATCTTAGGAGCTGCTATCTACGGTTACTTTTTCTATGGTCACACGGTCACTTGGCGGCGGGTAATTATTGCCCAATTACTAATTGCAGTGGTTGTCAATGCGTTATTGAATACCTATTGGTTGACGATTCTTTATCAGACACCATTTTGGCAGTACTTACCGGTTAGAATTATTAAAGAAATCGTCATGACCCCAATTCAGATGGCCATTATTTACTATAGTTTAAATTCTCAGACGTTAAAAAATATCCAAACGCGTTTATTTAAATAGTCATTATTGCGACACACTGGGCAACTTTGTTGTTCGGCGGGCCGCTTTTTGTCGTCATTTTGAAAGGAGATTTTGCTGATGTATGTCATTCGATTGAATAATATGCGCTTTCATAGTCACATTGGCGTCTTGCAGGAAGAAAAAGTTGTCGGTCAAAATATTGCGATTGATCTCGAAACAACCATCGATGCTGTCCCGCACGATGACCAACTCGACTCAACCGTTTCTTACGCCGATTTTTATCCGGTGATTGCCGAAATCATCCGCAGCAATCGCGTCGATCTCGTTGAAACATTGGTCCAGATGATCATCAAGAAAATTAAAGAAGTCGACAACCGAATTTCGGCGGTTAAAGTTCGGATACAAAAACAGGCAACGCCAATTGACGGTGTCTTTGATAACGTTGAAATCGAAATGGAGGGTTAATATGGACGAAGTTTATTTAAGCTTAGGGAGTAACATCGGTAATCGACAAGCATTTTTAGAACAAGCAATTCACGGACTTGGAAACGATCCTCAAATCCTAATTGAAAAACAGGCTGATTTTTATGAAACCTCACCGGTTGGTGGCGTCAAACAACGGGCATTTATTAATACCGCCGTTAAGATTGGAACTACTTATTCTCCGGAAGCTTTACTCGAAGTGATCCATCAAATTGAAAGTGGCCTTCATCGTACCCGAAAGATCCATTGGGGACCCCGAACCGTTGATATTGATATTATCTTTTTTGGGAATCAAAAGATTCAGACAACGAATTTGTCTGTGCCACATCCCGAAGCATTTAAGCGGTTATTCGTGCTGGTTCCGATTTTGGAACTGGTCGACGCGCATTTTTCTCAATATGAACAAATCAAACAGGCGGTTGAGTTACTCAAGAATCAGGACCAGACAATCCAGAAAGTAAACCCCGCAAATGATTTTGCGACCGAGGTTAAAACCAATGTGACCCACATCTTATCTGCCATAGGTGATGATCCCAACCGCAAGGGTCTGATTGAAACGCCTGATCGAGTTGCCCGAATGTACGCGGATATATTTGATTCAATCGGAATTGAGGATTTTCAAGATTATAAATTATTTGACTCACCTGAATCAAATGACTCAAAAACGATTATGGTTAAAGAAATTCCGTTTTACTCAATGTGCGAGCACCACATGATGCCATTTTGGGGGAAAGTCAGTGTCGCGTATTTACCAGATAACGGCAAAATTATCGGTCTTAGCAAAATCCCAAGGTTAGTGGATTTTGTATCACACAAGTTAAGTTTACAAGAAAAGATAACCGATGATGTTTTAGATCAGATGGAAAAAATCCTTCATCCAAAGGGTGTTGGCGTCGTCGTCGATGCCCGCCACATGTGTATTGAAATGCGTGGTGTCAAAAAGACCGGAACAGTCACTCGGACGACTAAATTTTCCGGTGTTTTCCAGCAAAATGACGAGTTACGAAGCGAATTTTTGAATTCAATTCAGGTAGGCCAAATATGACAAAAGATTTAACAGAAACCTTTACTGGATTTTTGTATGATCAGGGAGACCGAATTGGGTTACTGAAGCAGGTGTTGGCGACTCTAGGCAACCCTGATACTGACTTTTCAATCATTCACGTTTGCGGCACCAACGGTAAGGGCTCCACATCGCTAATGATTGCGGCCATTTTGCAACAAATGGGGTATCGAGTTGGGCTGTTCACCAGTCCGTTTATTGGTGACGTCACTAACAGTGTTCAAGTGAATCAAAAGCCAATTTCTCAGCGTCGGTTGACGACTTATTTTGATTCGCTTAAACAAACGATGGCAACGGCAACCTTTAACCAGCAGCAATTATCCGAATTTGAAGCACTCTTTGTGGCAGCGATGATGGCTTTTTCTGATGAGAAGGTTGATTACGTTGTTTTGGAGTGCGGGCTCGGCGGTGAGTTGGATGCGACCAACGCCGTCAAAACGACCATGTATTCCATTTTTACCAAAATTGGCATGGATCATGTCGGCATTTTAGGAGATACAATTGAACAAATTGCCACAACTAAATCAAAAATTATTCGTCCCCATAACACGACAATTTCAGCTCCCAACCAACGGCCCGAAGCCTTACAAATTATTAAAAAGGAAGCGGAACAAAAGGCGGCCAATTTCCTTGATGCGGCTGATCTGACCGTCTCGTTTTATCCGAAGACTTCAATGGTGGCTTATCAAATCGGTCATAAGCAAGGCCAATTTACGTTCGGGCTTCAGGGAGCCTATCAGTTGGAGAACGTTCGAACAGTCGTGAGGTGGTTACTCAGTTTTGCGAGTGATCGGCCAACGATCGAGCTTGATCGATTGCTGTCTCAGTCGTTAGGCAAGCTGAATGTCCCGGGGCGGTTTGAACTCATTTCCGATCAACCGCGACTTATCCTGGACGGTGCCCACAATGTCGATGCCATTACAGCGTTTGTCCAAACCGTGAATCAGCAATTCCAGTCTCAACAGAAGCTGATCATTACCGGATTTCTAGCCGATAAAGATTATGCTGACAACATCAAACTACTGAGTCAAATTCCGAATGCTGCGTTTTGGCTGACAACCCCTGATAATGAGCAGCGACAGCTTGATCCGGTGATTTTACAGAAATTATTAGCGACTCAAACGGGTGTTACTTACCCAGTCATTGCCGATCCAATTCAGGCGTTGAAAGCAGCAGTTAAAGAAGCAGCTTCTCAACCTGATACGGTGATCTTTGTCGTGGGGTCGTTTTATCTTTTGAATCCAATTCGAACATTTATTTTAGAGAATAGGAGTGATTTTCATGTCCCAAACACAACCCCTTCACTTTAAAGGCACTCATTTTGATTTTGACATTTCCAAAGACCCAATCATCTATTCAATTTTAAATTTAACACCGGATTCATTTTACGATGGTGGTGTGAATACTGGAATTGACCAAGTGCTTCATCGAATCGAAACCGAACTAACATATGGCGCCAAAATTTTTGAACTTGGCGGTAAATCATCCAAGCCACACTTCGATGATATTTCTGCCGATGAGGAATGGAATCGGGTGGCGCCATATCTTAAAGCCATCCAAGAGCGCTTCCCCGAAGCGGTTTTAGCGATTGACTCGAACACCGATGAAGTGATTGAACGGGCGCTTCAGTCTGGCATCCAGATTATTAACGATATTGATGGTTTCAATTCTCAAACAAAACTTGATTTGGTTGGAAAGTATAAGCCATCGGTTGTCACCATGTTTAATGGCCGAAACTTTGACGAGCAACCGCAAACACTCGAAGACACAATGACGTCATTTTTTACCGATTCAATTCAACGATTAGAAGAGCAGGGGCTAGACCGAGAAAATATCGTCATTGATCCCGGCGTTGGCTTTTCAAATCAAAACACGCTTGAATTTGACTTAATCAAAATGCGGGCGACAAAACGGCTGCGTCAGTTTAACGCGCCGATTATGATCGCCATTTCTCAAAAAAGCTTCGCCAAACGATTATTCGATGCCGGTCCGGATGAACGACTGATCCCAACTTTATTGTTTGAGGCCTACATGACGCAATTGGGCGGTAGAATTATCCGCGTTCATAACGTTAAGGAAACTCAGGAACTGGTGAAGACTTATCAACTATTTCAAGACATTTTGAACTAAGGATTAAGCAATCATGGAATTAATAACCCACTTAACACAAGAAATCAAACAACTTGAAAAAGCTGACTATTGTTGGCTATCTGCCACAAAGTTAGCGACTATCCAGCAACTCATGCTTGCACATCCTGCTGGGCTGCGTGACCGCAAGTCAGGGCTTCATTTATCGGCCAGTGCGATGGTTTTTGATCGGTTCAAAGGAATTTTTATTCGGCATCCGTACTTGCACACGATTTTGTTGCCGGCAGGCCATGTCGAACCTGGCGAGTTGCCAATTGTCTGCGCCGTGCGTGAGTTTCATGAAGAAACTGGACTCATGGTTCAAGCAGGCACCGGGCAGTTAATTGATGTCAATTTGATCCAGATTCCCGCAAATCCGATTAAGCATGAGGGACAGCATCAACATGTTGATTTCCGCTATTATTTTATGTTGGAATCTCAATTACAAAATTCAGCAGAACTGCCAGTATTTCGACTTGAGCAAAAACGAGCTCCGGAGGAATTCCAAGCGTATTTTGATTTGAAATTAAACTCATAATAATTTCGAATTAACAAGATGACGCAACAGGAGATAACAAGAAGCGGGGGGCTCTCAAAAGACGTTAGCTTGTTAATTCATTTTCTACTTTACATAATATATATTATACGAAGTAGTCAAAAAACGAAAAAATCGATTGGAGATAAAGCTGCCACATTCATTTAATGGCAGTTATCGTCCAATCGTTTTTTGTTTGATGACGTGGATAACCAACTTACCCAGCAGCTTGCTCAAAATTATTTTCCGGTTGAGCTTGGGCACTCGCTTGATGATTATCCACTTTGACTTTTTAAACGTGTCTCTGAACGCGTTTCTCAAGCGGCGGTAATTTCATATAATCTCCGTACAACCTGGTCAGATACGCATCATAATCTTTTAGAATTGGCACCTGCAAATTTTCAAACGGCACGGTAATTACCTGATTGAGTTCGTGTGGTTTGATGATTTCTTTGCCATATGCATATGGTGATGACATATTGGCTAATGTTAATTCTGGATGACCGTTATATTTGGTCATTAGATTGAATCGACTATTGTATAAATCAGTTAACGTCAACCGCGAATACTTGGAATCAATGACTTGGCCACGATACTGTTCCGGATAAAAGCGTTTTCTGATTTCGTTAAGAATAGCAGTTAACTGCTGTTGCTGAGACTGCTGCAGGTTGCGTTTATTCGGCATCCGGTCAAACGGAAACACGTCAATAAAAATCCCATTGCGCACTTTGGCTTCTTCACGGCCGTGTTCCAAAATTCGCGTTCCGTCGGCCATGACTTTGGCAAAATCATATTCGAATTGCGGATCAAGTCGGTTTTCTTCAACAAAATAGCCCGTTGACTGCAACTCAGCTGGTGCAACCTGCAGGAATTTTTCGAAATCCGTGCGCGACAATCCAATATCAATGTCGTCGTCCCACGGAATAAAACCATGATGACGGATGGCACCAATTGCGGAGCCTCCAGTCAAGAAGAATTGTAGATGATGTTTTGCGGCTACTGAAGCGACATTTGCTAAGATACCTAATTGAACTTCATGAATCAATTTCAGATCAACCATTCTAGAAGCCCCCCCTTAATTTTGTCGGTTGAGATATTGACATCGCCTTATGTTGATTAATACGATTAACTTATTATTCTAAACATTGTACCTGCTAGGTCAAAGATATTGCCTGAATATGCTATAATTAACTTAATAAAATACAGATTTTATTAAGTTACACTTATTTTAAAAACAGCCCCACCAAAATTCAAGTATTTTATCGATTAATTTAATTAAGGAGTTTTAACATGAATCACGATCAATATTTACATCATAATCAGGAAATGCTTACCAAGATGCCTGATTATATCAACGAATACTATCTTGATAAGTCAACCGTACCGCTATCCCCCGCGACTTTGTACCAATACCTCAACGAATTTCATCGCTTTTTTACCTGGATGATTGACGCCAATATCACCTCTGCAAAGCAAACTAAAGATGTCCCGCTTTCAACGCTTGAACACTTCAAAAAGCAGGACATGGAGCTTTACAAGTCGTACTTATTGAATCGCGGTAAGCAAACGGCAGCCAACCCTCAAGCAACCATCTCCCACAGAACCGTTAACCGGTCTCTGAACGCACTTTCAGCGCTCTTTCGGTATCTGACTGAGTAAACTGAAAACGCCGATGGTGAGCCTTATTTCTACCGAAACGTGATGAAGAAAATCGCCTTGGTTCCCGATAGCGAAACTTATCAAACTCGGGCAAATAATATTAAAGATCAATTAATGCTGGGAAATGTTGACGTTCAATTTCTCGATTTTATTCAAAATACCTATCCAACAACCATCAAAAATCCGCAAACACTGCACCGATATCAACGGGACCGGGAACGTGATACGGCAATTAATGCATTGATGCTTGGAACCTGCATCCGAGTTTCTGAACTTGCCAACGCAAACGTCTCAGATTTGAACTTGAAAAAAGCGACAATCTCTGTCCGTCGTAAAGGCGGCAAACGTGACTTGGTGCCGATCGCCGGTTGGGTGCTCCCCTATATTCAAGCTTACTTGGAGATCAGAAAAGACCGATACCTGGCCACAAAAGACACCCCTGCCCTCTTTTTGACGAAAGGGGCAAAGGTGCCAAGGCGGATTTCAACTGCCACCGTTGAGCTATTAGTCGGAAAATATTCACAGGCGTTTAATCACGTGCGAATTACACCACATAAGTTAAGGCACACACTGGCTTCCAAATTATATTTGGAGACTAATAATGAACATCTGGTCGCAACCCAACTTGGCCAAAGTTCAACGAATGCCACTGGGTTGTATACACACATCATTGACACAAAGCAGCGGCGCGCCCTTGATGGGTTGCATAAAACGAAGTGACGATTAAATTCCGTAATGGGGTTAGTAGAACATCCAGAATGCTTAGTATACTTTATCGTCATCGTATATGGGTTTGAAAGGCTTACCAGTCTTTAACGCTTGTCGCATTTGAATTAATGCGTCCCCAGCCATCCGGATAGGGAACGCTTCATGGAACTTCTCTTGGTAAGCGTCCATTAATTCTAACTTAGTCATCACTTCATAATTAGGTTTCATTGTTCAACATCTCCATTGCCAGTTATCTAAAATTTAGCAACTATCTAAAATCAATTATATTTAAAATATCTTTTTGTGATCCCTGATCTAAGTCAAAATACCCGGGGGCGCATTTTTTTGCTTGAATAATCCAATTTTTCATTACCAAACCAATGTTTTAACCTAACTGTACAAGGCGGTCCGGAACAAGACTAAAAGTGCGCCTACTCGTTTCTATTTTTTAGATAATCGTTGATTCTGAAAGGCTTCCCACATTTTTGACTGAACTTTTGAGAAGGCCATTTTTGGAAACTGAGTCGATTGAATCCACTTTCCTGGAAAATAACTCAAATCGGCTGTTGCTGACAAATTGCCTTCCAATAACATAATCAGCCACTTTTGATGTGTAAAGGTGTGGCTCACGGTTTTGCCTGCAACCTTGTGGAGTTGAATTGACAATTGGTAGTCCGCTTGTAGTTGCTTTTCCAAGCGTTGAATTAATTGTGCTTGAGAATCGGCTTTTTCTTTGATGAGTGCTTGTTGATCATACAACGGAAACATCCAAAAGTTTGCCAAAATGCCACTTGTCGGTCGTTTTTAGAATAGATACCCCTTATACGACCGAATGACGAGCCCGAAATAATTGTGAGGCACTGGTCGCTTCTTCTTGGTCTTAACCGGGTACTTGGACTCGATCCCATCCAAATAGGACTGGTTAAAGGCTTTAACTGGTGAATTGCTGGAATCAAAATTAGTCGCGGTCATGTAGCTGGCACCCAAGTCCATAATTGCCTGGTTGAAGTCGCCAGGACGCTCTTTTGAAATCAGTCGGTTGATGACCGTTTCAAAGATTTTTCGTGTCTGTGGTTTGGCGACATCATCGTCAATTTCCAACAGCCTGGCAAACACCCGAAATGCGTTGCCGTCTACCGCTGCGACTGGCTGGTTAAAGGCAATGCTGGCAATCGCGCCGGCAGTATATGGACCAATGCCACTTAAATCCTGCAGTTCGGACGCTGTTTCTGGCCAGTGACCATGGTAGTCATTCACCACTTGTTTGGCGGCTCTTTGTAAATTTCTCGCGCGAGAATAGTAGCCAAGGCCTTCCCAAGCCTTCATCAAATCCGTTTCGTCAGCCTCTGCCAAGGATTGAACCGTGGGAAATTGCTTCATAAACCGTAAATAGTACGGGATGACGGTTTGAACCTGGGTTTGCTGAAGCATGATTTCAGACACCCAAACGTGGTACGGATCGTGATCCTGTCGCCAAGGCAGATCACGTTTATGTTGGTCGTACCAGGTCAATAAAGTTGTTTGAAATGCGTTAATTTGATCTTGAGACCACTCAACCATCAGTTTCTCCTCTCACCAGACAACAAAAAGACAGCTTCCCCTTATGGAGAGTGGCTGTCCTGAAGCCATTATTGATGTTGCCAGTTTTTCTTGATAAATTTTTCTCGGCCACCCATTTCTTCCATTTGGTAACGCAATGGGTTTTTCTTGTAAAAGTCCTGGTGTTCTTCTTCCGCTGGATAAAATGGCTTGGCATCTTCAATCGAAGTGACGAATGGCGCATCGAACTGTTCGCTATCAGCCAAGGCCTGCTTGGAAGCCTCGGCGATCTTTCGTTGTTCCTCATCCTTGACAAAAATAACCGGTCGATAGTTATCTCCGCGGTCTTGGAATTGCCCCATGGCATCCGTTGGATCGGTTTGATGCCAATAAATCTCAACCAACTGTTTGTAACTGATAACTTCCGGATCAAAAATAATCTTAACGGCTTCTGTATGCCCGGTCGTGTGACTGGCAACCTGCTCATAAGTTGGATTGGCCACGTGGCCGCCGGTATATCCCGAGATTACCTGTTTAATTCCGGGCATTGTGTCAAACGGCTTAACCATGCACCAAAAACAACCGCCTGCAAATATTGCTGTATCTTCCATTAATGGACACCTCAATTCAAATTTAGTTAAATAGTTGCCGATACTTTCCGTAGCCCTTGGCTTCTAGTTGATCAACCGGGATAAATTTAAGGGCTGCAGAATTGATACAGAAGCGATGGCCGCCAGCTTCTTTGGGTCCGTCGGAAAAGACGTGGCCCAAGTGGGAACCGGCTGTTTTGCTGCGAACTTCTTCTCTAATCATGCCGTGGGATAAGTCCATATGATTGTCGATGTTATTTTGATCAATTGGCTTGGTAAATGATGGCCAACCACAACCGGCATCGTATTTATCAGTCGACGAAAATAGTGGCTCGCCACTCACGACATCAACATAAATGCCGTCTTGGTAAAAGTCGTCATACTCACCACTAAAAGGCGCTTCCGTCGCTTTTTGCTGGGTGACCGCGTATTGTTCCGGTGTTAACTTGCTTTTAAGGTCTTGTTTATCCATTTTAAACCCTCCATCACGAGCTTATTAAATTGCACACAACTTAATCTCTCACTCATTATAAGGATTTTGATAATGAATGTAAACAAAAACGGTCATAACCAATCATTAATTAGTCATAACCGCACAATGTTTCAAATTAGCTTAAGGCGTCAGTCAACGGTGGCACAACTTGTTTCTTACGGGAAACAACGCCTGGAAGCGATACGGTGTTATTGCTGATTTTAGCGTTGAATGCTTTTTCAACAGCTGAAATCGGATCACCCACAACCAGCATCTTAGAATCACTGTTTAAGACGTTGGTAATCAATACTAGGAATAAATCATAGCCCTTGTCAGCAGATTCTGCTTTCATGGCTTTTTCAATATCGTCTTTACGAGCATCAATTTCGCTGAATTCAACGACGTTGATTTGATCGATTCGAACACTCTTACCACCCATGGTGAATGATTTGGCATCCTGATCGATTAATTCCTGGTCGCTTTTTGCAGATACGTTGGTGCCGGCTTTAAGCATCTCAACACCGTATTTTTCGTAGTCAATGTCAGCAATTTCAGCTAATGTCTTAACGGCAATCTTGTCTTCTTCAGTTGTCGTTGGTGACTTCAGCAATAAAGTATCTGAAATAATTGCTGAGAGCATCAATCCTGCTAATTGAACCGGAATTTCAATTTTATTTTCATCAAACATCTTAACGATAATTGTACTGCAGCAGCCAACTGGTTCGGCACGGTAGTACAGTGGTTGATCAGTCTGGAAGTTTGAAATTCGGTGGTGATCAACGACGTGAGTGATGGTTAAATCTTTGATGTCGCTGACACTTTGCTGAAATTCGTTATGGTCAACCAGCATGACTGAGTCAACCTCATTTTTAGCGGTTTTGATGATCCGAGGAGTTGGTTCATCAAAATAGTTTAATACAAAGGCGGTTTCTGGACTGGGTTCGCCCAAAGCAACTGCTTCAGTATCATATCCTAATTGGTTTTGAAGGTACGAAAATGCTTTGGCAGCAACAATTGCATCTGTATCTGGACTTTGGTGACCAAAAACTAATTCTTTACTCATTAAAATTATCTCCTTTGAGTTTATGATTTATTTTCCCAAGCGGGTTAAATAATCTTTTTCAGCAAGAAATTCATCGAACTTTTCCAAGAAGCGTTCAATTCTTGGAATTTCGTTTTTCTTGTTACGGTAAACAAAATTCAAATCAAATTTGACCTTTGGCTCCAACTCAGTTACCCAAATATCATCATCGGTCAACTTCTTCAAATCGATGTTGAGCATAAATGAATTTGGTAAAGCGGTGTTGGTGTGAGAATTAATCGCAAATTTCAAGATTTGTTCGGGCATCGTGTAACGTGCCGCCACCTTTGGCCAATCAACCATTTGATTCTTGAACGCTTCATGAAGCGTTTGGTTCAAATAGTAATCCTGTGGGTACATCACCCAAGGGCGATCGTTGACATCCTTTAGGCGAACACGCTTTTTCTTTGCCAGGCTGGGATTGTGATGAATAAACAACAAATCATCTGAAATGATCTTCTTGGAACTGTATGGTTTCCAGTTCTTAATCGATTCATCAGGCAAATACATAATGGCCAAATCGATGCGGTTGTTTTCCAAGCTTTCCCAGATTTCTTTTCTGGTTAGCATATGGAAATTAATTTCCAAATCCGGATTGTCTTTGTACAATTCCAGCGCGAAATCTTCGAATACCTTTGTCTCAATTGATGCCAGGATTCCAAGATTAATCTGGCCGGTTGTTGAACTGGTGGTTTGTTGAATCTGGTCGTTGGCATCGTTTAACAAATCATAAATCTCACGGGTTGTCTTTAACATGATCAAACCTGCATCAGTCAGGCGTAATTTCTTGCCGACCGAATAGAACAATGGCGTCCCCATCGTCTTTTCAAGCTTCTTAATCTGTTGGGTCAGTGCCGGTTGGGTAATCCCCAAGATCTGAGCCGCCTGAGTGTAGTTCATGGTTTCAGACAGCTGGAGAAAATACGATAATGTCTTCGATGCGAAAATATTTTCCTGAGTGGTTTTCATTCAGTCTCTCCTTATCGGTCACATAGACCATTAAATAATTAACAGGATACTGCTATTATGATAATTCTTATTACAACCACAATCAATTGATATGATAAAAATTTAATCAATTGATAAGTCTGTCAATTTTGGCCGGATGGAAACGGGTGTCCCTTCACTGTCAACATCAATGACAAACGAGCCATTGGAGTATCTGCCGCCAAACGAATAGTCGGCTGGCAAAATATCATGAATACGATGATGGTCGGTCCGCACCTCAAGTGGTTGGTCATCATTTTCGATCGTGCAAAAATCAACAATCCGATGGGAATTGCTCTTTAGCTCGCGTAGAATCATGACACCTTTTCGTGCCCTGGAAGTGGCAGGAATTTCTTTGATGGCCAGCTTCTTGAACGAACCGCGCTGAGTCACAAGGGCAATCACACTGTTTTCGTTGACCAGTTGTAGATTGGTAACCTTATCATCACC
>NZ_JAXGWW010000016.1:0-18286 GCF_040773105.1 Lentilactobacillus sp. | reverse complement strand
TTCATAACAAAAAGCCGAGTGGATACCGTTCTTACCACATTATTTTCGAGTACCCGGTCCAAATGCTGGATGGTGAAAAAGTGATTTTGGCGGAGATTCAGGTACGAACGCTGGCCATGAACTTTTGGGCCACGGTAGAGCACTCCTTAAATTACAAATACAAGGGAGAATTTCCCGATGATTTAAAGGCCCGCCTGGAACGGTCAGCTGAAGCCGCCTTTCATCTTGACGAAGAAATGTCAGAGATTAGAGACGAACTTCAAGAAACTAAAAAGCAGGACCGGAAGACAGATGTGAGGAAGTCGTCTGATGAAGATAGCCATTTACAGTAATCTTGGAGAGTCGTCCAACATTGTGGCGACGTCACTCAAGAAGAAAATTGAAGAATCGCCCGATTTGAGTATCGATGGGCTGAACCCCGAAATTGTGATTTCAGTTGGTGGGGATGGGACGTTGTTGTCTGCATTTCATCATTATCAAGATATCAGTGACCGGATTCGGCTGGTCGGCATTCATACAGGTCACCTTGGGTTTTACACCGATTGGCGTGATTATGAGGTTTCAGAACTCGTTGACAGCTTGGAGCATGATGACGGTCAAAGCGTGACCTATCCATTGTTGGATATTAAGGTCAATTATGTTAATGGTGGCCGCGCGGACATGGGACTCGCACTCAACGAATCGACGTTGAAACAAATTTCCGGTTCAATGGTTGCGGATGTTTATATCAAAGATACGTTATTTGAAAGCTTTCGTGGCGATGGTTTGTGCGTTTCGACCCCAAGTGGTTCGACCGCCTATAACAAGTCGGTTGGCGGAGCGATCATTAATCCAACTTTGAATGCGATTCAAATGGCTGAAATATCGTCGATTAACAACCGGGTCTTCCGGACACTTGGCTCACCACTGATTATTTCACCGGATGAGTGGGTCAAAATTGTGCCAAAAAGTTCGAATCGAACCATCCTAACCTGTGATCATCAGGTGATTTCAAGCGAACCGGTTGAGTCGGTGGAGTACCGTATTTCTAAACGGCGAATTGCATTTGCCCAGTATCGTCACACTCAGTTCTGGCGCCGGGTAAGCAATTCATTTATTGGCAAGGTTAATTTAGATGACTGAATTTATATGGAAATATAACGGGTCTGCACCAATTAAAGTGCGGACCTTTATTATGGGGCATGGCATTACGAGAACCCTGTTGAAAAAAATTAAGTATCATGGCGGCCAAACCTTGGTCAACGGCGAACCATCATTGGTCAATCGGCTGCTTGATGCCGGTGATGTTGTGAAAGTGGTGCTTCCTAAAGAACCGGAAAATGATCATGTCAGTGTCTCCAACGTACCGATCAAGATTGTTTATGAGGATCCCAACTTTCTGGTGGTCAATAAGCCGGCTGGGGTGGCTTCGGTCCCGTCACACAATTATTCGGATGATTCATTGGTCAACCGCGTGAAGGGCTATTATCTGCGGCAACACTACGCCAATCAAAAGATTCATATTGTGACCCGACTGGACAAAGATACCAGCGGTCTGGTGATTTTTGCCAAGCACCACTTTGCCCATTCTGTTTTGGATAAACAGCTTAAGGACAGGACGATCCAAAAGACCTATCTGGCAATTGTGGCCGGACGAATTTCGTCGCCGCATTTTGAAATTTATTTGCCAATCGGGCGGGTTGAAGGTTCATTTGTTAAACGCCAGGTCATCGACTCCGGCAAGCTTTCGGTAACCGAGGCGTGGACAGTCTGCCGCCTGGCGAAGCAAACCCTCCTGCGGGTCCGTCTGCATACCGGAAGGACCCACCAGATTCGCGTTCATATGCGTGAAATCGGCCATCCACTTATTGGCGATTGGCTGTATAATCCAGATGATCATTCACTGCCCAGGCAAGCCTTGCATTGCGCTGAACTGACGTTTTATGATCCGTTTGGCGATCAGGAGATTCATTGTCAAGCGCCCTTGCCGGCGGACATGAAATCCTATATCAGCTTGAATAAACGTTGATTTTAACTGGTCTGTCTGTTCTGTCATGAAGCTTCCAGCAACTTTTCCTTTGGGTTTGAAGTGGGGGCTTATTTGAAATTTGACTGTGATATAATGAACTGCGTTTGTGGAGGGGTTTAAGTGAAAAAAATTGAGTTTGGAAAAGCATTTATAACGGATCATTTGGCACTATTTCGCTGTCCGCTGTGTCAATTACCTTTTGACACGGTTGAGGGCTATTCGCTGATTTGCCCACAACATCACAGCTTTGATCTCTCTAAAAAAGGCACGCTGTTTTTCTTAACCAAGCAGGCCAACAACGAATACGATAAGGGGATGCTGGAATCTCGTCACCGGATCCTACAGGCGGGGTTATTCGACCCAATCGTGGCTGCTATCAGTCATCATTTGGGTGATCGACCAGAAACAATTTTGGACGTTGGCTGCGGGGAAGCGACGCCCCTAACCCGTTTATTAGCCTTAAGAGAACCACACGATACCGCGATTGGGTTTGATATCTCAAAGGATGGGATTAACTTGGCTACCCAACAGCCGGTCGACGCCTTTTTCTGCGTGGCTGATTTAGCCAGGCTGCCTTTTAATGACGCGACTTTTTCAGCGGTGATTGATTTATTTTCGCCTTCCGCATATGGTGAGTTTAATCGGGTGATTCAACCCGGTGGCAAGTTGATCAAAGTCATTCCAAATAGCGGCTATCTCCACGAACTTCGAGAAGCATTATTTGGGGTGGGACAGAAGAATAGCTCATACTCCAACGAAAAGGTTTATGAGTTATTCTTGAAGCATTACCCAAATGCGACAATTAACGAGCTTACATACACATTTTCAATTCCCGAGGGGTACCAACGTGACATGATGATCATGACGCCGCTTCACTGGGGAAAAGACCGTCAGGACAACGCGAACGACTTGGTTAATCAACTTGAGTCGATCACAGTTGATGTGTCGGTTATGGTCGCAAACTTTTAAATTATTTGGAGGAAAACATGACGAATCATATTGTACTGTTTGAACCACTGATGCCTGCGAATACGGGCAATATTGCCAGAACTTGTGCCGGAACCGACACGGTTTTAGACTTAATTGAACCGTTGGGGTTTAGCATTGATGATAAGCATTTAAAACGTGCCGGGCTCGATTATTGGAATAAGGTTCAGATTAATTACCACCAGAACCTTCCGGCATTTTTGAAAACCGTCAAGGATCCCAAGAAGTTGTTTTTAGTTTCTAAATTTGCCAATCAAGACTATACCGATCCTGACTATTCCGACCCTAATCAGGATTATTACTTGTTATTTGGGAAGGAAACGACCGGCCTTCCGGAACCGTTTATGCGCAAGAATCCCGAAAAGGCTATCAGAATTCCGCAAGATGATGACAATATCCGTGCGTTGAATCTGTCAAATACCTGTGCAATTGTGATTTATGAAGTACTGAGGCAGCAGGGATTTAACCATCTGGAACGGACACATCACTATGAACACGATAAATTAAAATAAGTTTGTTTGACTCTTAACGAAAGGAGGAACCTTTGGATGAAACGCAAGACAACATCGAAAAGGCCCGCTGCTAAACGCGGCAGGCCACGTAAGTCAACTCGTAAACCAGCCAGTAAAAGTAGTTTTTTGGATAAATATTCTTGGAATATTGTTGGTGGAATTGCCGCAATCTTTGCATTGCTCGGGTTGTTTCAAGCCGGCATTGTCGGGAAATTTATGATCAATGTGACCAGAATCTTTGTCGGCGGCCTGTACCCGCTTGGACTATTAGTTGTTGTCATTTTCGGCCTTGTCCTTGCCGGCTTTTCCCGGCTGCCTAAAATTCCGCTGAGATACACCCTTGGGACTTTACTGGTCTTAATTGGCGTCTTAGTGTGGTTAACGCTGATTGAATACGTTCAAGCAGCCCAACCCGTTGATTTTATGAGCTTTAACTGGCAGAAACTGATGGATGATGTGGCCTCGGCCAATACCGACTCCAATATTGGCGGCGGAATTTTGGCCACGGCACTTTTTTATGTCAGTCACTTGTTATTTGGAAAGATTGGCACTGGAATTGTTGCCAGTTTAGTCATCCTGTGTGGGGGCTTTGTTCTTTTCAACATTTCATTTTCAAAAATCTTTGTTGGTGTTCGACAAGCATTAACGTTTTTGAAAGCTCAGGCTGCCAAGGTAAATAAGAAACCGGCTGTAAAGCCTCGAGATTGGCCGCAGACAAACGCAAACCAGCAGCCGGTAGATAATCCTACCCCAACATCTCAAACGCCTGAAACTGCCGAAAATCAGCCAAATCAGCTGTCTTCGTCTACGATTACGATTTCCGGGATGCCCGTTTCTGAAGATGTCAAAAAAACAGCTGAGGAAAAGCCTGAAAAGCCGGCATCAAAAGAAGATGACGATGTCAAAGATACCGGCGAGGTTGACTTGGTTGACGTTAAGGAAGATGATTCCTATAAATTACCCAGTCCGTCGTTGTTGACTCAGATTCAACAGGATGATCAATCCGGCGAGCTAAAATCAATTGATCATAACGCACAGGTGCTGCAAAAGACGCTTGATAGCTTTGGTGTTAAGGCAGAAATTAAGCACGTCAGCTTGGGACCCTCTGTGACCAAGTACGAACTACATCCGGATATTGGCGTTAAGGTCAGTCGAATTGTGAATTTAGCCGATGATATTGCTTTGGCCCTGGCTGCTAAAGACATCCGGATTGAAGCACCAATTCCGGGAAAATCACTGATTGGGATCGAAGTGCCGAACCGAAAGATTGCGACGGTTTCATTTCGTGACGTGGTTGAGCATCAGCCAAACAACCACGGTCACATTCTTCAAGTGCCGCTTGGAAAAGACGTGAATGGCAATGTGATCGCCGCTGACTTGACCAAGATGCCCCATTTACTGATTGCCGGGTCAACTGGTAGTGGTAAATCTGTTGCGATCAATGGCATTATCACGAGTATCTTGCTTCACGCCAAACCCAGTCAGGTCAAATTGATGCTGATTGATCCTAAAAAAGTGGAGCTTGGTGTCTATAATGGGATTCCGCATTTGTTGAGTCCGGTGGTTTCCGAGCCGAAGAAGGCTGCCCGAGCACTGCAAAAGGTAGTTTCCGAAATGGAAAACCGTTATGAGCTGTTTGCCAAATTTGGTCAGCGAAAGATTAGTACCTACAATGACTTTGTCGCCAAGAATAATCGCGAAAACGAGACGAAAATTCAGCCGATGCCATATATCGTCGTTATCGTCGATGAATTGGCTGACCTTATGATGACGGTTTCCAACGATGTTGAAGCTGCGATTATCCGTTTGGCACAGATGGGCCGAGCTGCCGGCATCCATATGATTTTAGCAACTCAGCGTCCTTCCGTGGATGTCATTACCGGGTTGATTAAAGCAAACGTGCCATCAAGAATTGCCTTTGCGGTTTCCAGTGGCATTGATTCCAGAACGATTATTGATACCAATGGGGCCGAAAAGCTCTTGGGACGTGGGGACATGTTGTTTTTGCCGATTGACTCCAACACACCAATTCGGGTTCAGGGCGCATTTATTTCGGATAAGGACGTTTCTCGGGTGGTGAAATTTATTACCGATCAACAGTCGGCAGATTATGATGAGTCAATGATGGTTAGTGATGAAGAAATCAAAGAAGAGGATCAAGAAGATTCCGAGGATGATTTATTCTCAGATGCCCTTGATTTTGTGGTTGACCAGCAAAAGGCCAGTACCTCACTGCTTCAACGACACTTCAGAATTGGTTATAATCGGGCTGCCCGCTTAATCGATGATCTGGAAAAACGCGGCTACATTGGACCGCAGGATGGCAGCCGGCCGCGACAGGTGTATAAGGAAAAACAAGAGTAATCATGGTGTTTTAACCAAAGTGGTAACTTGGACACAAAAAAGCCCGGACAGTAAAAACTGCCCAGGCCTAATCCTCAATCCATGTGGATTAAATAAATGTCATGATTGCTGAGATGACCAGTGAACTGATCGTTGCAATAATCATGAGCCATACGAAAACCAATGTAATTTTTTGAAATCTCGTTCTTTTTTTACGCGCCAATGTTTGCACCACTTTCTCTTGTATTCCATACACAGTTTAACTATCATTATCGTTCAATGCAATATGTTTTGTCAAAATCAGGAGGCCCGATCATGCATATTTCTCCTTGGATGACTAATACGGCAACATTTCTTTTTCAATTATTGATTCTGTTTATCGTTGCCGGCTTCTTAGTTATTTTAAGAAAAAACCAATATTTTCGATCAAAAGTTGCCATCAAGCCGCTGGACTTCTGGCCGCCAATTTTGTTGTACTTCATTCATGAAATCAGCAAAGAGGGGTTATCGGGGTCATTTATTCCCGAAGTGGTGATTGTCTGGCTTGGGCTTACCTTAATTGTTTTGATTTGGCAAATTTTTTCCAACCCAAAATTAACGTACAAAAAATTTTTTGTGACCTTTTGGCGCTTCAGCGATCTATTCTTATTCTTCTGTTGGATCGTCGTTGGCTTGTTCGTTATTTTTCAAGCCGTTTAACAAAATAAGCACAATCGTCGAACCGAAGTGGTGATTCACCACTTTGGTTCTTTTTTTGTCTGCATAAAGGTGAAATCCACCACTCTTGATGTCGGGGCACCAATCCCTGTTCTGACGGCATTTCAATTCTGATCTCAACCAGTTTATAACAAAATTTTTACAAAAATTGAGGATGCGTGGTTGATAGTGGTGAATTGTGGTAGAATGTGATTGCAAGCTGAAATTAGGGGTGATGACGACATGTTCATGGGTGAATATCAACACAATATCGATGCCAAAGGTCGTATCATCATCCCCGCAAAGTTCCGCCAAGATCTTGGCGACAAACTTGTCGTCACTCGCGGAATGGACGGATGCCTTTTTGGGTATCCAATGACCGAATGGGAAAAAGTACAGGGAAAGATTGACACGCTTCCCATTAACAAAAAAGACGCGCGGTATTTTACGCGTTTCTTCTTCTCCGCCGCAGTTGAATGTGAATTTGACCGGCAGGGAAGAATTAACATTCCAAACACATTGCGTGATTACGCGAAGATCGAAAAGAAATGTGTTGTTGTCGGCGTTTCCAATCGTTTTGAAATTTGGAGCGACGACCGCTGGAACGACTTTACGAATGATGCTGAAGAAAACTTTAATGACATTGCTGAAAATATGATTGATTTTTAGACAGGACATTTTAACAAACGGGGGGTGATTGAATGGCTGACTTTAAGCACGTAACGGTACTACTGAACGAAGCGGTTGATGGATTAAACATCGACCCGAACGGAACGTATGTGGATGCCACACTTGGTGGTGGGGGACACACCACTAAAATATTAAAGCAACTCACCGGCGGCCATCTATATTCCTTTGATCAAGATGAGGAAGCCATTGATTACAACCAAAAGCACCTCTCGAAGTACCTTGAGGATGGGAAATTAACCCTGGTTCACGATAACTTCCGCAACCTAAAAGAAGCATTGAGCAGTCTGGGGGTTACCGAGATTAACGGGATCGTGTACGATCTTGGCGTTTCTTCTCCCCAATTTGACGAAGCTGGAAGGGGCTTTAGTTATCGCTTTGACGCCCGACTTGATATGCGAATGGACCAAGATAATCCAGTCGATGCCTGGAAGGTTGTCAACGAATGGCCATATGAAAAATTGGTCCGAATCTTTTACCGTTATGGGGAAGAAAAATTTTCGAAATCAATTGCCAGACGGATTGAAGCAGTTAGAAAAGACCATCCCATTGACACCACTTCTGATTTAGTTGAGGTGATTAAGGAGGGAATCCCCGCAGCAGCAAGGCGTCACGGCGGCCATCCCGCCAAAAAAGTGTTCCAAGCAATCAGAATTGCCGTCAATGACGAGCTTTCTGCATTGGAAGATTCTTTGGAACAGGCGCTTGATTTGTTAAAAGTTAGTGGGAGAATTAGTGTTATAACGTTTCAATCATTGGAAGACCGGCTTGTTAAGACAATGTTTAAAGAAAAAACGTCCTTGCCGGATCTGCCACCTAATTTACCAATCATTCCTGAGGGAATTAAACCGAAATTTAAAAGTATTACTCGAAAACCAATTATTCCAACTGCAGAAGAGCTGAAAGACAATCACCGGTCACATAGTGCGAAGCTGCGGATAATTGAACGCATTAAAATTTAGAATAAAGGAAGAGTACATATTATGGCCCAAAATAATTTAGCACGGAATTTGACAGAAGAACCACAACCGTCTGTTTCTGAACCCGAAAAAGTTCAAATCAAACGGGTGAGCATTGGAAAAGCACTCAAGTTGTCATCGTTTGAAAAGCTGTTAATTGTTTGTGGAAGTGCAATGCTAACTGTGTTAATGTTAGTAGTTGTATCATCCAAGATTGCATTATCAAACTCACAACATGAGCTGCAGCATCTGGACAATCAAATTGTCAATGTTCGCAATAATAATACGAACCTGAAACAACAAATCGGGGAACTGCAAAGTAGTACCCGCTTAGATAAAATTGCGCACAAGAGTGGCATGTCGCTTTCGAACGCAAACATAAGGAATGTTACTAAATGAAAGATTCATCGGATCGTTCTGCTGAAAAACTGAATGCCCGTAAAAGCCGGAAAATTGTTGGAATTAGTCTCTTCCTTGCATTTTTCCTGCTTTTTGCATTTTTAGGTACTCGCCTGCTGGTGATTGCAGTTGGCAAGAACGTCAAAAACGTTAATTTAAATGACCGTGCTGAAAAGCTCTATACCCAAACCCAGACCCTCAAAGCCAGACGAGGATCTATTTATGATGCAAACGGAAATCCGATTGCAGAAGATACCAGTACATATTCGTTATACGCAGTTTTGGACAAGAGTCAGCGTAGCTTGACTGGTAAGCCACTTTACGTTGTTAACAAAAATAAGACTGCCAGTGTTCTTGCAAAATATCTACCAATCACGAAGAAAAAAGCGTTGAAGATCCTTTCACCTAAAAATAAGCATCCTTTCCAAGTTGAATTTGGAAGCGCTGGGACCAATATTTCATTACTAACCAAGAAAAAGATTGAGGCCAAAAAGCTTCCTGGAATTGATTTTGTGCAAAAACAGGCCAGATTATACCCCAACGGTGTTTTTTCGTCTAATTTAATCGGGGTTGCGGTTTCGGAAACCAACAAAAAGACCGGGGCATCGAATTTAGTTGGCCAAATGGGCATTGAACAAGCGTTCAATAAGACGCTATCCGGGCGTAACGGCTATAAAGACGCTCAATATGATGTTTATGGCTATAAACTGCCAGGTAAACGACAAAAAGAAAAACCCGCCAAAAACGGGGACAATATTTACACCACAATTGATTCACGCATTCAAACGTTACTGGAAAGTGAAATGAACTCGGTACAGTCTCAGGTTCACCCGGCAGGGATGAATGCGGTTTTGATGGATGCCAAAACCGGCAAGATTGTCGCCGCTTCCCAACGGCCAACGTTTAACGCCGCGACATTGAGCGGGATTGGATCTGCATGGACCAATACGTTAACGGCTGACACTTATGAACCTGGTTCAACGATGAAGATTTTTACGATGTCTGCATCCATTGACTCTGGCCACTATAACGGGAATGATACCTACGAATCAGGACGTTACTCCATCGATGGCAAGATCGTTCCAGACTGGAACCCGAGCGGCTGGGGGTATATCACCTACAATAAAGGGTTTGCACTTTCAAGTAACGTCGCCATGGCTCATTTGGAGCAGCAGATGGGACCCAAGACTTGGAAAAAATATATTAAACGATTTGGGTTCTTGAAGTCTACAAACAGCGGCTTACCGGGCGAACTGTCAGGAAAGCTGCAATTCACTTATCCAATTGAGCAGGCTGATTCGGCATTTGGTCAAGGAATTGAAGTCACCACCATGCAGATGATGCAGGCGTTAACTGCCGTTTCAAATAATGGTACAATGATGAAGCCATACTTTATTTCTAAAGTGACGAATTCAACCAATAAAAAGACCGTTAAGAAGTATGGCAAGCAGGTGGTTGGCCATCCGATCAGTGCGCAAACGGCCAAAGCAGTTAGAAAACACATGCAAGACGTTGTTTACAAGAGTTACGGAATCGGAGCTGATTACAAAATTAAGGGCTATCGGGTTGCTGCTAAAACAGGAACTGCCCAAGTCAGCAATGGCTCCGGCGGGTATGCGTCCGGAGATGACAGTTACTTGTACTCAGTTGCTGGAATGGTCCCCGCAAACAATCCACGTTACGTGATGTTTATCACTATGAAGCAGCCGAAGCTAACCGGAACCAAAACGGCTACTCAACTCTTGGCAGAGATCTTTAAGCCTGTGATCACACGTGCTTTGCAAAATTCTAATGCGAAGCAAACAACCGTTAAACGGACAATGCCATCAGTTGCCTATCAGACCACAACTTATGCCAAACGGATTTTAAATGAAAAGGGCTTTAACGTGGTTACCATTGGTAGTGGTGATACGGTCTTGAAGCAATCACCGAGTGCTGGTAAATCGGTTAGTGAACAAAAACGGGTCTTTATTTTGACTTCCAAGGGCTGGAAAATGCCACGAATTATTGGCTGGTCTAAAAACGATGTTGAAGAATTCTGTTCGCTCACAGGGCTCAAGCTTGAATCGACCGGGAAGGGCTATGCCGACAGTCAAAGTATCAGTTTTGAGAAATCAATTTCATCAGGGGACACGCTAAAAGTAAATTTTGAATAGGTAAGGATGGTAAAAAAGAACTATGGGTAATTGGATAACACCTTTATTAAGCGCATTTTTGATAACGGCATTGTTCATGCCAAGCCTGATTAAATATTTCCGGCGACGGCATGAGGGCCAAATGATCCGAGACGAGGGGCCAAAGTGGCATGAGAAAAAGTCTGGCACGCCCACGATGGGTGGCAGCTTATTCATTGTTGCAATTGTGATTACCAGTCTCGTCTATGGTTGGTTTGAACACATGCTTAACCCGACGTTACTGATTTTGCTGTTTGTCCTGGTTGCTTACGGACTGATTGGGATGTGGGATGACAGCATCAAATTGTTCAAACGACGAAATCTTGGACTGAGAGCTTGGCAAAAACTCTTGGGTCAAATTGTGGCTGCCTTGGTTTTCTCGGCAGTATACATACATGAAGGCTTTCCAATGGCGATTAAAATCCCATTTGGTGGGGACCTTCATCTGGGCTACTGGTATATTTTATTCATCGTCTTTTGGCTGGTTGGCTTCACCAACGCAGTCAATTTAACGGACGGATTGGACGGATTAGTTGCCGGCCTGGGAATCATTTCCTTTGCGGCATATGGTATTATTGCCATGATGCAACGGCAAAACGAGGTGGGTGTTTTTTGTTTCGCAGTTGTAGGTGGACTGTTGGGATTCTTCATTTACAACCACAAGCCCGCAAAGATTTTCATGGGGGACATGGGGTCTCTGGCACTTGGCGGCGCACTTGCCTGTGTGTCAGTGCTGGTGCACCACGAATTCTCACTGTTAATTATTGGAATTATTTACGTTTGTGAGACTGCCAGCGTGATGATTCAAGTAGCATCCTTTAAAACAACTGGCAAGCGGGTCTTCTTAATGACACCTATTCATCATCATTTCGAGATGAAAGGTTGGTCGGAATGGAAGGTGGACACCGTCTTCTGGTCGATTGCGCTTGTCGCATCCGCTATTAGTATCCTGACAATTATTTAGAGGTTGGAACAAAACGGCTGGTTTTGATCCAGCCTATTTGACTATTCAAGTAATTAAAAACGAGGAAAAACAATGAAAACAATTAATGATTATCGAAATAAAAAAGTACTGGTTCTGGGTGCAGGTAAAAGCGGTACGCATGCCGCCGAACTTCTTAAGGAACTTGGGGCAACGGTTGTCTTAAGCGATTCCAAGCCAAGTTCAGAGCTGCCGGAAATCGAAGAGTTGGCCGATGCCGGAATTCAAACGATTACCGGAAAACAGGACCCCGCTATTTTAGACGACGGATTTGATATCATGATCAAAAATCCGGGTATTCCATACGACAACGCGGTGGTGGCCGCAGCGGTTAACCACCATTTGCCAATCATCACTGAGGTTGAATTGGCCTCTCAGATAACGGACGCGGAGATTATTGGGGTGACGGGAAGCAACGGGAAAACAACGACCGTCACCATGATTACCGAAATCTTAAACCAGGAACGGAAAAGTGGTCGGGCATACGCCGCGGGCAACATTGGTATTTCAGCCACAGAAACGGCTAAGAAGGCATCAGCAGATGACACGATTGTAATGGAACTTTCAAGTTTTATGCTGCTGGGGATTAAAACACTGCACCCCCACGTTGCGGTCCTAACCAATATTTTTTCGAATCATTTGGATTATCACAAGACTCGGGAAAACTATGTTAACGCAAAAATGCGAATTACCATGAACCAAACGCCTGATGATTTCTTCGTTGTTAATTTCGATTCAGAAGAGTGGCGACAATTGAGTCATCGAAGCGCGGCCAAGGTTGTGCCGTTTGCCCGCACTTCTGAAATTGACAAGGGGGCCTACGAAAAAAACGGTAAGCTCTATTACAATGACGAGTTCATCATGAACGCAGACGACATTAAAGTCCCTGGAAAGCAAAACGTCGAAAATGCCCTGGCTGCAATTGCTTGTGCCAAAGTATTGGGCAAGTCCAACCTGGCAATTACCAACGTTTTAGAGACGTTTACCGGAGTCCGTCACAGACTTCAGTTTGTTCTTGAGGCTAATGGCCGTAAATTCTATAACGATTCCAAGGCTACCGACATTGAAGCCACTCAAATGGCACTTGAAGGATTTGACAAGCCAGTGGTGCTTTTAGCCGGTGGACTGGATCGGGGTTATACGTTTGATAAGCTGATCCCACAGTTTAAGGACCACGTTAAGGCGGCGGTATTGTTTGGAGAAACGGCGGATCTACTGGAAGCCTCACTTCAAAAAGCAGGAATCACCAACATTCAAAAGGTCGACAATCTGGACCAAGCCGTTCCTGCGGCCTATTCGTTTAGTGATGAGGGAGACATTATCCTGCTATCACCGGCCAATGCTAGTTGGGACCAGTTCAAAACCTTTGAGGAACGTGGTGACCGTTACATTCAAGATGTTGAGCAGTTAACGCATAAAGAGGAGGGCCAACAATGAGATTAATTATTTCCGGAGGCGGCACCGGGGGCCACATTTACCCGGCGCTGGCAATCATTGAGGATTTAATGAAGCAAGAACCCGACTCAAAGGTCCTCTACGTCGGATCGAAGCGGGGACTTGAAAGTTCCATTGTGCCTGAACAGGGAATTGATTTCATTGCTTTGGAAATTCAAGGGTTCAAGCGGTCGCTTTCATTTGAAAATTTTAAGACGGTTGCCCTTTTTTTGAAGAGTGTCCGTGAATCCAAAAAGATTATTAAAGACTTCAAGCCCGATGTTGTCATCGGCACTGGGGGTTACGTTTCGGGAGCGGTGGTCTATGCGGCAGCCAAGGCCCACATCCCAACGATGATTCATGAGCAAAACAGCGCGGTGGGGCTGACCAACAAATTTTTAAGCCGCTACGTTGATAAAATTGCGATTGGCTTTCAAGAAGCGGCCACGCAGTTTCCAAAGGAAAAAGTCGTTTTCGCGGGAAATCCGCGTGCACAACAAGTTGCCAATATGAAGAGTACTTTCAACTGGTCGGACATTGGTCTTCAAGACGATCAACCAACGGTCCTGATATTTGGGGGTAGTCAAGGTGCGCCCGCAATTAATAAAGCCGTTATCGGTGCGATTAATGAATTTAATAAACGAACGTATCAAGTGGTATTTGTCACCGGCCAAAAACGTTATCAAAACGTCATTGATTTGCTCGATAAGACGCGGATCAGCAGTAACATCAAAATTTTGCCGTACATAAAAAATATGCCTCAGGTGCTGCCAAAAGTTTCACTGATCGTTGGCCGCTCTGGCGCAACCAGCATTGCTGAAATTACGGCGTTGGGGATTCCCGCAGTTTTGATCCCTAGTCCATATGTAACGGCTGATCATCAAACTAAAAATACCATGAGCTTGGTATCCCGCGGAGCAGCATTAATGATTAAACAAGACGACCTGAATTCTAAAAGTTTGCTAAAAGCCGTCGATCAATTGATGCATGATTCAGATGCCCGTGAGAAAATGGCAGAGAATTCAAAAAAGCTTGGCGTCGTCGATTCAGCCGATGAAATTTTGAATTTGGCCCGAACGCTTATACATTAAAAGTTATCGGGGGGGGAGGTAACTCGTGGGAACGCAAAAGCAAAGTCAACAGGATCAGGGCCACTTGTTTCGGGACTTTCAAATTCGAAACGTCAAGAAAATGTGGCCCTTGGTTACCTTACTGATCGTGATTTTAATGGTGATGATCTTTATGATTTCATCTTATAGTCGGGTGAAAAGTGTGACGGTTTCGGGAAACGAAATTGTCAGTGACCAACAGATTAAGGGCTTTTCTCCGGTTAAAAAGGGGACGTCCTTGTTTGCGGTTTGGGGAAAGACTGATAAGTTGGCCAAGTCACTGAAGGATCGCAGTATGCGGATGCAGTCCGTCAAGATGAAACTGGTTCATTTTAACCAGGTCAAGATTGCCGTTGAAGAGTATCCAACAATTGGGTATCTGTATGTCAGCGGAGGGTATCAGCCGATCCTAAAAAGTGGTGTCATCATTAAGGGGAAGGTACTGAATCCCAAAGCTGGTTTTCCGGTGCTGAAGGGGTTCAAGAATCCTAAGAAACTCAGACGAACCATTAAACAGTACAGAAAGATTAGTCCACCGGTTCGCGCGGTGATTAACACGATCAGTTACTCACCAACCAAGAGCAATCCGGATCGGATTTATCTGCAGATGAGTGATGGCAATAAAGTTTATGCGTCAATCAGTAGTTTTGGTGACAAAATGGACTACTATCCAAGCATCAGTTCCAAGCTGAAAGTCAAAAGTGTCGTCAATTTGGAAGTGGGCGCTTATTCGTATCCCATCACCAAAAAGCAATCAGCAACAAATACGACTACCACGCACGCGCATTAGTGCTAATTAATCTTTTTCGGTGGTTATGATTGTGTTAAACTTATGATATGTTCAGAAAATATTCTAGATGTGGAGGTTCCTTACATATATGGATAATTCGGGTTTATATGTGGGACTTGATATAGGAACTACCTCAATAAAAGTAATTGTTGCAGAAAAAGTAAAAGGGCAATTGAACGTTATTGGTGTGGGAAATCAGCCTTCTAATGGGTTGAGCCGTGGGGTGATCGTGGATATCGATCAAGCTGCCGACGCAATTCGGAGTGCTGTAAATCAAGCTCAAGAAAAAGCAAGTATTGAGATTAAAGACGTTATCGTAAGTGTTCCAGCGAACATGTTACGGATTGAACCATGTAATGGGCTCATTACATTAGATGACCAGTCTCGAGAGATAACTGAAGAAGATGTTAGAAACGTTGCGGCATCAGCTTTAGGGACAAGTTTACCTCAAGAGCGGGAAATTATTGATATCCAGCCGGAAGAATTCATCGTCGATGGGTTTGACGGCATCAAAGACCCTCGGGGGATGGTCGGCGTTCGCCTTGAAATGCGCGGAAAGCTCATTAGTGGCTCAAAGGGCATTATGCACAATTTACAAAAAGCCGTTACCAAAGCCGGCTTGAACATTGTTTCAACCGTCTTAACCCCTCTGGCCGAGAGCCACGTTGTGTTAAATGACGGTGAACAAGACTTTGGGACGATCATCGTGGACTTGGGTGGTGGACAAACAACTGCCTCGGTTATCCACGACCATCAGTTAAAATACGCGACAACCGATCCTGAAGGCGGAACGTTTATTACCAAAGACATTTCAATTGTTTTGAATACGTCCATGAACAATGCAGAAAAAATTAAGCGTGATTATGGTTACGCTGATTCTCTGCAGGCTTCTGCTGATAATGAATTTCCGGTTGAAGTTGTTGGTCAATCAGAACCGACTTACATTGACGAACGGTACCTCGCCGAGATTATTGAAGCTCGTTTGAGCCAAATATTCGATCGGATTAAGGATCGCTTAAATCAGATTCAAGCGCTTGATTTACCGGGCGGAATTGTTTTGACTGGCGGGGTTGCCGCACTTCCAGGAATTGCCGAATTAGCCGCTGACCAATTCAACACTAATGTCAGGGTCTATATTCCTGATCAGATGGGCTTAAGACACCCATCGTTTACAGCTGCACTTTCATTGGTATCATACTTTGCCGATTTGGCAGACGTTGATATGATTGTTCGATCAGCCGTTGGTGCGACATTAACCAAGGCGCCAAAGCTTAGCCAACCTGAACAGGTTCAAACACCGGTATCAGGGAAAGCCAAGAAAACTAAGAAACCAGCACAAAAGAAAAAACGCGGTGAAGGAACCAAGAATTTCTTTAGTGATTTCTTTGATTAAGCACTTAAACGGAGGTATAAGACAATTATGGAATATTCATTAGATTCCACCGATAACCACGGTGCAAACATAAAAGTCATTGGTGTCGGTGGCGGGGGAAGTAATGCCGTCAACACAATGATTAACTCAGACGTAAAGGGTGTCGAATTTATCGTCGCCAATACTGATGTACAGGCATTGGCAACTTCCAAAGCTGAAACTCGGATTCAACTTGGACCCAAGCTCACCCGCGGGTTGGGCGCAGGCTCCAATCCAGATATTGGTGCCAAAGCAGCCGAGGAAAGTGAAGAAGCACTGACTGAAGCCCTTGAAGGTGCCGACATGGTTTTCGTGACTGCCGGAATGGGTGGTGGTACTGGTAACGGTGCCGCACCAATCGTCGCCAAGATCGCTAAGGATCAAGGTGCACTTACCGTCGGAGTTGTGACTCGACCATTCAGTTTTGAAGGTCCAAGACGAGCAAAGTATGCCGATGAAGGGGTTGCCCAATTAAAGGAAAACGTTGATACATTAATCGTTATCTCTAACAACCGATTACTTGAAATGGTTGATAAGAAGACGCCGATGATGGATGCCTTTAAGGAAGCCGATAATGTGTTACGTCAGGGTGTTCAAGGAATCTCAGATTTGATTACCAGCCCTGGATACGTTAACTTGGACTTTGCCGACGTTAAGACCACAATGCAAGACCAAGGTTCTGCATTGATGGGTGTCGGAACTGCCAATGGCGAAAATCGGACTGCTGAAGCAACTAAGAAAGCGATTTCCTCACCATTGTTGGAAGTTTCAATTGATGGTGCAGAACAGGTCCTTCTTAACATTACCGGTGGCCCAGATCTGTCATTATTTGAAGCACAAGATGCATCAGACATTGTCTCACAAGCTGCTACTAGCGACGTTAACATTATTTTTGGAACCTCAATTGACGAATCTTTGGGTGATGAAGTTCGGGTGACCGTGATCGCCACTGGAATTGACAAGAAGAAGGCGGAACAAGGCCGTTTGGCTTCACGACGCACGAGAAGTGCCCGTCCACAGCCAACTGCCCGTCCTCACACTGATCGCCAAACTCAAGATAATGATAATCAACAAGATAACTCAAAGAGTGATCCACTTGGTAATTGGGACATCAGAAAAGAACCAGCCGCAACCCGTCCTGCAGCTCAAGACGAGTTCAGCGATGTTGAGAAGAAGGATTTCGATCCATTCCAGCCAGATGTTAATTCTGATGACACCAAAGTAGATACCAGTGATGACTCTCAAGACGACAGTCCACCATTCTTCAAGCACCGTCGTCGAGGCAAGTAACCTGATTGACCGGTGCGGATTGTTTGGTGCATGTGAAAGGAAACGAAATGCCAAAATTTAATTTAGCTAATTTTTTTGGGATGGATACCGAAGACCAACCAGAAAATCAAATCGAAAAGCCGGCTGATAATGTCGTACTTATGAATAGACAGGAACCAGAATCAAGCAGTATTATTGTGTTTGAACCGATTAACTATACGGATGTCGACGAGATTGCCCAAAAGCTTTTGGAAGATAGCGCCGTTATCATTAAGCTCGATAAGCTGGATGTTAATTCGGCTTCGCGGATGGTTGATTTTTTAAATGGCGTTTTATTTGCCATTCATGGGTCAATCAACCGTTTGGGTAAGAATATCTTCATTTGTTCGCCCAAAAAATTTCAAGTTACTCAGTAAATTTCATTAGAATAAGGAGCAACCTAATTGGCAACATTTATAATTTACGCAGTCTGGTTAATTAACAAGGCGATCAGCATCTATATGCTGGCCATCGTTGTTTATGCTTT
>NZ_JAXGWW010000015.1:0-18903 GCF_040773105.1 Lentilactobacillus sp. | reverse complement strand
AGCGATTTAACCCATCTTTAACCATCGAAGTCGGGCTGGCAACGTTCATTCTCAAGAATAAGTGGCCATTTCCACGGTAAACCGAGCCGTCTGACACAAACAATCCAGTTTCTTGACGGATGAAAGTTTCAAGTTTGGTGGCGTCATTGGTAAGCTGGCTAACATCAATCCACATGAGGTAGGTAGCGGTTCCATGGACGATTGCGACCTCTGGGATCGATTGCTCACAAAATGTCGTCACCAGCAATACGTTCTTTTGAATTTGTTCACGTAATTCATGCACCCACTGGTGGCCCTGTGTGTAAGCAGCGATGGTTCCAGGAATTGCCAGTAAATTAGGTTCACCGAGCTCATCAGTATTAATCCCGCGGCTGACTTTATTTCTTAGATCTTCATTTGGAATAATCACGGTTGCGGCGTGAAGTGCAGCAACGTTAAACGTTTTGCTGGGCGAGACACAGACAATTATGTTTTGAATCAGCTCACTAGGAAGCGAGAACATTGGTGTGTAGTCATTTCCTTGAAAAACCAAGTCGCCATGGATTTCATCGCTCAACAACGTCACGTGGTGCTTGAGACATAGTTGATTAATTTTGATTAACTGATCACGCGTCCAAACCTTACCAATGGGGTTGTGGGGATTACATAAAATCATCATGGTACTTAATGGGTCGGCTAATTTTTGTTCCAAATCGGCATAGTCGATGTGATATTGATGCTCGGTATCGTCATAAGCCAAATCGCTGGAGAGGACGTGACGGCCATTATTGATGATAGAATTATAAAAAATGTTGTAAACGGGTGCTTGGACCACCACATTATCCCCGACATTTGTCACCCGCCGAACTGCAGAGGAAATGGTTGGGACAACTCCGGTTGAAAAGATCATCCAATCTCTTTCGGGTCTGGCATGGTGTTCGCTGGCATACCAATTTGCGACTGCATCGAAGTAGTCGTCGTGAGGTTCCTCATAACCAAAGATGCCAAAGTCGACTTTTTGCCGCATTGCGGAAAGAATTTCCGGTGCCACTTTGAAGTCCATATCAGCCACCCACATTGGCAGCTCATTGGGTTGCACATCCCATTTAATTGAGTCGGTATTTCGCCGGGGGATCATTGATGTAAAATCGTACATTATGCCGTCTCCTTTTTGTTGAGTTTGTTATCAGTGATAATTTTGGTCTGACTTGGGTCAATCTTAGTTGGATCTAAAATGACGTCGTCGATTGCATGGGCGTGGATCGTGCCACTGATTGGATTTTTGACGCTCATGATGGTCGAATTAATATCGGCATCAATGTCGGAACAATATTCAAATGCCAAATCTGTGCGGAGAAGACGACAGTTTCGCATGGTCAGATGATCGATGTAGCAAAGCCCCTGATCGCTTTCAATCGTACAGTTCACGAACGTGATATTCTTGGTGTTCCACGCCAGATACTCACCGTTAATTGTTGAATCGAAGATGGTCACATTTTCACAGTTCCAAAAAGCATCTTTGGAAACAAACGTCGAATTGTGAACTTCGACATTTTTGGCACCGTCAAAGACGTAATTACCGACCAGATTCATGTGGTCAACGTAAATATTTTCACTGTTCATCCCGAAATAATCGCCATTCGCCTGGACATGGGTCATCTTGATGTCACGACAATTCCAAAGCGTTTCTTCGGCGTCGGAAAAGTGGTCATGGTTCAGCGTGATGCGGCTGCTGCGGCGAAATATCTTGGGTGCTTGAATTGTACTATCGTTAATTTCGATATCATCGGTGTACCAAATCCCAGATCGGGCCATGGTTTCCAAAATGGAATGATCGACTTTGATATGGGTGCTGTACCAAAGCGGGTATTTGTAAGTAAAGATTGAATCGGTTAAATGGATGTTTCGACTTTCTTTGAGGGGGGATTCTCCCATCCCAAAGGTGGTGCCATCGATATCCGCGTTTGTTTCCGCGAATAATGAGCGTTCACCTTCGAAATATTGATTTTGATATTTTTTCATTGTGACTCCTTTGTGGGTTGGTTAATGATCGTTTTAAGGTAATTTATTTTCAGTATACGCGCTTTTTGCAAGTCATTACCAGTTGTCTGGCAACGACTATATCCACTATAAACGTTGAAGCGCACTTCAAGTCAAGTCTAATCGATTCAAAAAGTGTTTGAAGCCCAAAAATATTATTTTGACTTCTTTCGAATGCCTTAACCACTGCTATAATAGAACTGGAGGTGTGGAAAATGACAACAATTTATATTGACCCTTCAAAAAAGAAGGAACAGATCGTTAAGCTGTCAGATGGGACCTATGGTGTGATGACTGCAATGAAGGAAAAGGGCGGCCTTGCTTACAAATTTTCTTTTACGGCGCACTTACACCCCAACTTTTTGATGACGCATGCACCGATTGACGGGGATGTTGAAAACGTTCATTCAATTGACGGTGAGCAGCGGTTCAAAATTCAGTGGCTGTCCAAACACTAGCATTCGGGAGTTTGTATATGGCCGCATGCATCAATGCGGGAATATACAAGCTTTTGACTGCGGGGAGCGCGACCGACCAACTTTTAATGGCACACAACCAGATAGTTCTGGGGTGTGCTTTTTGTTTGCGGGAAAGCGGGCTGGACAAAAGGGAATTCAAACGTCACTATGCTTATCTTGGCATTGATATGGACTTATAATTAAATTGTAAGTACTGGTAGCTCTGGAATGGAGGAAGGATTATGAAAGCAGCATATATCACGCAAAATGGAAGTGCCAAGGATATTATTATTGGCGATCTACCAAAACCACAGATTGCAGAAGATGAGGTTTTGATAAAAGTGAACGCAGTCTCGGTTAATCATGTGGATACGTTTGTTCGTTCAGGATCGTTTGAAACAGACACCAGTTTTCCGTTTGTCATCGGCAGGGATGCCGTTGGTGAAGTGGTCGAAACTGGCGCCAACGTGACGGGTTTCTCTGAGGGGAACTGGGTTTGGACCAACAGTATGGGTTACCAGGGACGGCAAGGAGTCACCAGTGAATTTGCGGCGATTCCGGCAGACCGTTTGTTTCACGTTCCCGAAAACGTTGACCCCATTCAACTGGTCGCATCTATTCACTCGTCCGCGACAGCGGCTATTGTTCTCAAAAATATTTTTAAGTTCCAATCAGGATCAGCGATTTTGATCGAAGGCGCAGCTGGCCACGTTGGGACGAAGTTTGTCCAAATGGCCCATATTCTGGGATTGAAGGTTGTCACAACCTCTCAACGAAAAGATTTTGACCTCTTGGATCGATTGGGTAGCGATGACTGTCTCGACTACACCAAGTCACTGTCCAAGCAGCTGGAAAAGTCCACTATCAGCCAGGTCGATTACGCGGTTGACACCTCGGGAAAGGTGTCGCTGGCAGATAATCTCCGGGCACTTAAACTGGGAGGCCAGGTTTGTTTAATCACTGCTCCCAAACCCGAAAAGGCGACCTTTAACGTCCGTAAATTTTACACACAATCAAAGACTATTCATGGTTTTGTGATTAGTAATGCTTCGCTAGATCAAATTCAAGAAGCCGGGAAATTTATTAATCGGATGATGGCTGACGGGTACCTCTTAGAAGACGACGTTTTGGAGAAGTCGTATACACAAGCAGCCTGGGCCCACCAGAAGCTTGAAGAAAACGCCAAAAAGAAAAAGATTCTCCTAAAATTTTAAAATCATAATGTTTAGTTATTTAGAATGGATCAGTTATACTATAAGCGTAGATGTAAGTAACCGTTTTCAATAGGAGGTATCACTTATGGGAAAGTTAGATAATAAAGTTGCCATTATTACAGGTGCATCACAAGGAATGGGTGCCAGTCACGCCAAACTCTTCGTTGAAGAGGGAGCCAAGGTAGCCATTACTGATATTAATGCTGAAAAGGGAAATGCGTTGGCCGATGAATTAGGCGACAACGTGATTTTCATTAAGCAAGATGTTTCCAGTGAAGATGATTGGAAAAACGTGATCGCTGAAACAGTTGACAAATTTGGTAAGCTGGACATTTTGGTCAATAATGCCGGGATTAGTTTTAACAAATCGCTGGCTGACATCACCACTGATGATTACATGAAGATCTTCAAGATTAATCAACTTTCGGTCTTCTTGGGGATGAAGTATGCGGCTGAAGCAATGAAGAAAAACGGCAGCGGCAGTATTGTTAATATTTCATCAATGAACGGTTTGGTTGGTGGCGCAATTGGCTACACGGACACGAAGTTTGCGGTTCGTGGGATGACCAAGGCGGCTGCGTTGCAGTTGGCTGGATCCCATATTCGGGTTAACTCCGTGCATCCAGGTGTCATTTCAACACCAATGATTCACCAAGGAGACAGCGAAGAAGTGATTAAACAATTCGCTAAATCGATCCCACTACAAAGAGTTGCGGAACCGGAAGAGGTCTCGAAGATGGTTCTTTTCCTGGCATCAGATGATTCAAGCTACTCAACGGGATCAGAGTTCGTAATAGATGGCGGAATGACGGCAATGTAGAGAGTGCGACGAGCAACGGGTGACGCGGTTTCTAAACCAGCTTTGATTGAAGTCCCTGGGCTTGGGGCTTTGATTAAAGCTGGCTTAGAAGTTAGACAAGCGTCAGTTGCGTCGTCCACAGGACTGGGCGTTGCACTGCGTTTACGGCCGTCGAAGCACGTTTTCTCCAAGTGACAGCAGAGCACTAACCTTAATCTACATCTAAGATTGAGGTTCTCCGGAGTGCGCAACAAGCCGGTTAGCTACTTGGCATTTCATGGCCGTCGTCCACAGGACTAGGCGTTGCACTGCGTTTACGGCCGTCGCCCACAGGACTAGGCGTTGCACTGCGTTTACGGCCGTCGCCCACAGGACTAGGCGTTGCACTTCGTTTACGGCCGTCGGAGCAAGCTTGGTAGCATTTTCCAATCTAAGATGGAATTTAAATGTAATCATTATTAAAAAGCACCCACGATCATCACTTTGTCGGATCGTTGGTGTTTTTGGTTTGATGTCATGGAAACTAAATGCCGACAGATTGCTGCAAGATCCCACCAAAAAAGGCATTAGAACTCAGCAACCAATCCGTTAGCCGTTTCCAATGCCTCATTTATCTGATACTAGCCAAGTCTAAAATGCAGTGTATAAATAAACTTGTGACCTGGTTTTTGATGTGACAAGTTAGTTCGGTCCATCACCCGACCCTGAATCTGCTTCCTGGCAGGCTCTAATCTGTGGATCTCCAATAGCATTTTGGCCTCGCCATCACCGTGGGCAGCCCGTCTGGTCAATTCGTTGCGAGCCGCAGCCGCGAGCAGGCCGGTTGCCCAACTTGTTGGCGTTAGCCGTAGATATAAGTCATAATTACTTTCGTTTTCCATGATTATGTAAATTCTCCCCGTAAATTCAACATCTTGTATAATGAAACCAACATATTTAAGAATATGATTTTTTATGTGAGAAGTCAATCCTGACAGTACAGGTGTATCGGAATTCTTTCGGGAATCTGTTTTAATGACTGACAAATAAGTTCCAACTTTGGCCGGCTAATAGGAAAGACAAAGAACCGGAAGAAAAGTTATTGCACTTTTCTTCCGGTTCTTGTTAATCAATAAGTGGAATCGTTAAGCTAAATTCTGGTTATAAACATAATTCATTAATGAACGAGTTTCTGTAAATTCATTTTCATCATGCAAAACAACGGTAACGATGCGATCATGACCGGATTTTCGACCGGTTCCAACGAAGCAATAGCCTGCAGGGTCAGTGTATCCCGTCTTCAGGCCATCAACCTTGAGCGATTTTTGATAGTACTTTCGACCAGGTAACAAGTTGTTGTAATTGTGAAGCGTCTGGCCGTCAACCTTCATTGATTTAACAGAGGCATCAGTCAAAATATCGTTATAGTCTACGATGAAGTGACGCGAAATCTGTGCGATGTCACTGGCTGAAACATAATTGGCATTCTTGGAAGCACCAATGCTATAACCATAAGGCTGCAAACTATTTTGTTCCATTCCGGATGCGGAGACAAATGATGAATGCTTTAAATGCCATTCACTGGCTTGATTATTCATCATCCCAATGAATTTTTTGTTGTAGGCAGGTGTCGACCCACCGGCAACCCATTGGCCAAGCGCAATTGCCGCGTTGTTTGATGACTCAATCAGACCGGCTAAGTATAATTGACGGACCGTATAGCTGTTGTGGTTAAATTTGAAACCGCCAAAAACGTTCGATTTACCCAATCGCTTCAGACCGGCATTGCTGGTATTGACCTTGCTTGACCAAGTGCCTTTGCCCTGGGCAATCTTTTGGCGAACGAGATACAACGTCATTAATTTTGATAATGATGCGATCGGGCGAGCCGTATTTGGATTCTTAGTCCAAACGTTGTTATTCGTGTTAACGTCAAGGGCAACCGCTGACTTGGCATACTTTAAGCCAAATGGTGATTTACCGGGCGTGACGTACTTGTTCCAAACAATTCCGGAAACGCTGCCTGAAGCATTCTTAACCTTATAATAGAGGGCCTTGGAACTTCCATGCTTCAGGGTTACTTTAGCAGTGGCGTACCAGGTTGTGTAGGGATACGTCTTTAGATTAGCGACTTTCTTGGTGTGTGACGCATTGTAAATCGCCCCGGCAGATGACTTTTTGTGGTAGGGAGCTTTTTTAATGCTAGTCGTGGCAACCGTTTTGTATGTCGCTGAACTGGCACTAACCGTTGGTGCTTGTGTCGACAAGCTCACTCCAATTGTAAAGACTGCCGCGCAGGCAACGAGTGCCGTACGCAAAAATTGATTAAGTTTCATATACGAATCTCCTCCTCATTACGTTAAAAGTGTAACATTCAACGTCTGCTCACACGCCCTTTTAACAGAACTGTAAAAGAATTGTGCCATCGGAGTAACGCTGTGGAGGCTACTTAATATTCGTGAAATAATTTGGAAACTTATCCAAAACGGACTGTTGTTCGCTCAGCATTAAGTTTAAATGGCTATATACCAATTGTCTGACTTTATCGGCATCGTGGGCCGCAAAGGCCGCAATAATTGCCTTATGTTCATCCGTCAGGCGATCCATTGGTAAATTAGCATCGTATACCCGTAATAAACGGTAACGGTTAAGATCAGTACTAAAGGTTAACAGCCAGTTCCAAATGTTGCCCTTGTCAGCAAACCGATAAATCTGTTCATGAAAGGCGTTATCCATTTGGAAGAAACGTTGAATCTGGTCTCGGCTCGAGGCGGTTGTTTGTTTGGATGTAATGTCAGAAAGCGTCTGAATTTGGTCGTCGGTTAATTGGTCACCAATCGATCCGGCAATGTTTGACTCCAACAATTGTCTGGCATAGCGGGCATCCAACGATTTTTTTAAGTCAATCCGAGTGACATAAGTGCCGCTTTGAGGCAGTGAATACAACATATCATCACGCCGCAGCCGTAACATGGCTTCGCGGACGGGCGTTCTGCTCACACCGATTTCTTCTTCAAACTGCTTATCAGAAACCTGTTGGCCTGGATAGAGGTCCAAGTTCATTATTTTTGAATAGATTGCGTTATAAGCCTTGTCCTGTAAACTTTCCATGTCATCTCATCTTTCTTTATTTTAAAATACAAATACCAAGAACATGTTACCATATTAATCATTTCCAAGAACATAAAACTTAGTAAAACCGTGAACGACTGGTTTTGACGGCTTGTTCCAAAAGTGATATATTAATGTGGAATTTGAGAAACATGAGGGGACGAAATGCCATGAAGATGGGCTTTAGGTGGTTTGGCGAGGAAGACGATCCGGTTCATCTGTCGGAAATCAGACAGATCCCAGGTGTCTCACAGGCCGTTACCGCATTATACGATGTTGCCGTGGGGGACGTTTGGCCAAAATCCAAAATTTCCCAGTTAAAACAGCAGGTTCAAGCAAGTGGCTTGGGATTTGAGGTCATCGAATCGGTCAATATTCATGACGATATCAAGATTGGCCTGCCCACTCGCGATCAATATATCGAAAATTATAAACAGACCATTCAGAACTTGTCCGAATATGGCATTAAGGTTATTTGTTACAACTTTATGCCCGTTTTTGATTGGCTGCGGACCAATTTGCACTACCAACTCCCGGATGGCACTAATGCGATGGCTTATGAACCGAATCAGTTGCCCGATGATCCTAACGAAATGATTCAAAGCATTCTGAATGGTTCCAAGGGATTCGAGATGCCGGGCTGGGAGCCGGATCGTTTGGCACGCATTCAACACTTGTTTGACGAGTACCGAAACGTTGACGCCGAAAAGCTGTTAGCTAATTTAAAATATTTCCTCGATGCCATTATGCCGACCTGTGAAAAATATGATGTCAGAATGGCCATGCATCCCGATGACCCACCATTTCCGTTGTTTGGCTTGCCACGGATTTATAAGAACCGAGACGACATGCTGAAAATCGAGCAGCTCTACGAATCTCGCTACAACGGGTTTACGATTTGTACCGGCAGCTTGGGAGAGAATCCCGCTAACGATGTGCCGGCAATTATTCGTGAATTTGTTCAAAAAGACCGGGCACCGTTTATCCATGCCCGAAATATCCGGTTCATGAATGCGGACAAGACCGCATTTCACGAGTCGGCTCATTTGTCGACCGAGGGCTCGCTTGATATGTATGAGATTATGAAGGCACTTGCCGATAATCACTATGATGGCTATATCCGGCCAGATCACGGCCGAAACATTTGGGGTGAAAATGGTCGCCCCGGTTACGGTCTATACGACCGGGCTTTGGGTGTGACTTATCTGAATGGGCTTTGGGAGGCAATTAATAAGGACAACAAAAAATGATGCCGCCTAGCTGAACTGGGCGCAGAAAAACAGCTTCCGGCGTAAAACAAAAATGATCCAAGCATCCAGGTCCAGGATGTTTGGATCATTTTTTATCGACTAATGGTTTGATTATCGTCAATCATGGCCGCTTTAATTTCTCCATCGGAAGAAAGATTGAAATCACCCGGGATTGTCAGCTTCAAAACAGCGGCTGCAATCGCATAATCAAGTTGGTATTGAGGCTTGAAATGATTGAGAATGCCATGGACAATTGCCGCGCCGAACGCATCACCGCCGGCGACTTCCGGTAAAATTGCCACGTTGTAGATGGGGCTTTCATAAAAGCTGTCGCCGGTTAACATCACGCCCATCCACTGACTGCTTTGAACGGAGTGGCTATTTCGCAGAACGCTTGCCACCGTTGAGATATTTGGGTAATGAGCAGTAAGCGTGGACATGGCCTGTTTAAAGGATGCCTTTTGATCAATCGCTTGATGGTTTGTGCTTTTAAATGCCTGAAGGCCAAAAGCCTGCTCAAGATCTTCGTCATGAACCAGGCAGATATCGACAAAGGGGAGAATCTGCCGGTTGAACTGTTGTGCTTGGGCCGGCGTCCACAATTTCCCTCTAAAGTTGGCATCGTAAACCACTTTGATGGCGTGATTGCGACAAAATTCAACCGCTGAAAGAAGTGTGGCTTTGAGCTTGTCGGAGAGTGCTGGTGTGATTCCGGAAATATAGAAGTAATCAGTTTCATTTAATAGTTGTTTCCAGGGATAATCTGAATCGTCCGAAGCAGTAAAGGAACTTTCGCCACGATCATAAATGACCTTGCTGGGCCGATTCCCGATTCCTGGTTGGAGAAAATAGATACCCAACCGATTACCACCACGAGAAATTGCCGAGGTGTCAACGCCAAAACTTTTGAGCTTTTGGATAACTGCATCGCCTAATTCATTTTCCGGCAGCTTGGTCACAAAATTCACTGAATCGCCCAGTAAAGCCAGCGATACTGCAACGTTGGCTTCGGCACCCCCATAGTTTGCCTGAAAGGTGTCTGTTTGAATGAGTTTCTTATTATCTGGGACCGTCAGTCGCAGCATGATTTCACCAAAAGTGGTTACCCGCATCACGAAAATCTCCAATCGTTAAAAACTTGTAACTGTATCATACCATATTGCCTACGTTGTTCGAAACGGTGTTGGAAGGGGTGCAACGGCCGAGCATCCCGCACATCTTTTAACCAAATGTTGGTTTGATAACACTTTTGCCAATAATAAAATACCGTGACCATTCCAGATCCTGGAATCATCACGGTAATTGTTTAAATTCTGGGGTCAACTAATCTCGATCCCGTTTTCTTATTCTTTTGGGGCATCGTTTGAATGATCATCTGATTGGTCACTTGAATCTTCAGTCGTGGTTGGCTGATTTTCAGAAGCCGTAACTGGCGTGTTGTTAATTGTTTGGGCTTCTTGTGTGACTTCTGCTTCGTGTTCATCAACCAATTCACGGTAGTAATTAGCAAAGCTGAGTGCCATGTATGGTTGAACCCAAATTGCAGCGATTCCTAAGGTCACTGTCACTAACAGGCCCCAGCCAATGAAGCTCAACGCCATTACAAAGTATTCCCACTTGTGTCCGTCCATGAGTTTACGACTGCGGGTGATTGCATCCAAGTAGCTGATCTTTTCGCCGCAATCAACGGCATCACGATAAATGAAAAATGATTGCGAATAGGCCATTGCTTTGATGATTCCAGGAACGATCAGGAGAATCATCCACAACATCACGAAAATGAATTCTAAGATGTAAATGACAATGCTGCCTAAGAAATAATCAACATTGTTAAAGATGGTCATTGATTTTTGGAACGGGTGGTCGTAAGTCAATTTTTGGCGCATGGCGTCGACGCAGACAAAGAAGACACCCATGGAGACCAATGCACCAACGTAGATCAGAATGGTCCCCAGCGTTTGTTCGCCAGACCACACCGGCATATTGGCATTTAACTGCGCGTCATAATAGTCTTCTCTAGGTGCCGACATAAAGCCGCCAACCAATTCAAGAATAAATACCGGTAAAAATAGCAAAAAGAAAAATTTGAAATGGGCGTTTAATAAACTTTTCGCGTCCAACTTTAATGCTGCTCGATTCATAATATCAACCCCCATATATTTAGTTACAAATCAATTATAGTGCAACGCTGTGTTTTCATTTAATAAAAAGTCCTTAAGCTTTTTGGCTATTTGTAATCAGATCATCAACGACCAGTTTGTAGAGTAGCGAGCGGATTGCCATCGCCTGATACTGTCTGGGGGAAAGGTCGTCAATATCGACGTCTGTCAGTTCTTGGTTGAACAGATCGATAAATTGATCATACACTTTGTCGGGTGCGTCCAACTTCAAGGCAATTTTCATTGCCCGATCGATGGTATCCAGCGATAAAATCGGTTTGAGCAGGCTCACCACCAGGATTTTTGCCAAGTGAACCCGTGAATACCGTTTCTTGGTTGGACGATCCACAATTCCTTTTTTGACATAACTGTTGATCATTGCTTTGGTAATGTCTGTGTGGGTGATCGGTGCCAAGTATTGATTGACCTCATCGATAACCTGGTCCATGTACAAATCCAGGTTGGGAAGGTCGGAAAAATGTGGCATTGTCATGCCGGCTAATTTTTTGGTGAAATTTTCTTTTGCCATTGTCTTGCCCCTTCAATATAAGTACTTGTATTATTACATATGTGAATCAAAAAATAAAGAACGTAGTATTAAAAACTACGTTACATTGACTTTAAGATTGCTTTATCTTATTATGAAGCTAAGGAGGTGTCGTGATGAATCAGCAAACATTAAAAATGCGTCACCAGCAGATTATTTACGAGGTCTTAAATGCCCTGACCCACGGGGTGTCGTTTTTGGTTGCCATTTGGTTTTCAATCTTACTGCTAACTAAAGCGGTCCATAACGGCCTTTCCGGGATTGCGATTACCAGCCTGGTGATTTACAGTCTGTCGGTTCTTTCACTGTATCTGGCATCAACGCTGCTGCACTGCTTTGTCTTTACGCGCGCCAAGCGGATTTTCCAAATTCTGGATCATAGCAATATTTTTATTTTAATCGCCGGGACGTACACGCCGTACTGCATTATTTTTGTGCATAACTGGGCAGGCAACCTGATGCTGGCCAGCGTTTGGACATTAGCAATTGCAGGAATTGTCAGCCACGTTGTCTTTCACGGTCGATTTCAAAAGACCGAAACGACGATTTATGTCGTAATGGGGTGGCTTTGCATGTTTTTAGGCAAGCAACTTTACGCTAATTTGAGCACCAGTGGCTTTTGGCTGTTGGTGGCCGGTGGCGTGACCTTCACAGTCGGTGCGTTGATCTATAGTATTCCGAGGATTCCGGGGATGCATTTAATCTGGCACTTTTTCGTCATGGGTGGGACGTTGACCATGTTTTTGTCGATCTACTTTAATATTTAATTCACTTTATTTTTAAAAAGGCTTGACTTAATTATTGATGGTAGTAAATTACAAGTATCAACAAATTAAAAAATAATAATAAACATGAAGTTACGATTAGAAAAGTAACCGTTTGGTTCACATAAAGAGAACTCCGTTGGTGAGAAGGAGTGGTGGCAAGCGGCGAACACACATCTATGAACTGGGTAATTGAACCAAGTAGGTTATCCCGCTAGCAAGCGTTACCACGGCTACTGCAACTGTTCTCCACATTTGTGGACGACGAGTTGCGAGCAGCGTAAGGTCGTTTTCGTAAGGGAACGGCAAACGTGAGGTGGAACCGCGAATGATCGTCCTCAGATATTGCTTAGGCAATGTCTGGGGATTTTTTTATTGCTGTTCAGAGGTGTCAGCTAATCAAGATGAAGTGTTTTAGTCAACGGAAATGGAGTGTGGATCATATGCAAATTATTGAAGATTCTTTGGACCAATTATTAAAACAAGTTGCTATCAGAACGAACGCCGTCGCCAATCGGGAAGCCGTTGAAAAATCAGTCCGTGAGATTATTGCCAACGTGATTAAGGATGGGGATCAAGCAGTTAAGACCTATGAAAAGAAGTTTGACAACGTTGACCTCGATAACTTGAAAGTCTCTCAAGCAGAAATTGATGACGCTTATGCTCAAACCGATCAAAAAGTCATTGATGCCCTTAATCTGGCCAAGGAAAACATCGTGTCATTTCACAAAATGGAAGTTGAAGACAGCTTCATCGATGCGAAGAAAAAAGGCGTCATTCGCGGCGAAAAAATTGCGCCGTTAGCAGCAGTGGGGTTGTATGTTCCAGGCGGCACCGCTGCTTATCCTTCCTCAATTTTGATGAATGTGATTCCAGCCAAGATTGCTGGCGTTCCACGGATCGTGATGGTGACGCCGCCACAAAAGGACGGTTTGAACAAAGCAGTCCTCGCAGCAGCCAAAATTGCCGGCGTTGACGAGATTTATATGGTTGGTGGTGCCCAAGCAATTGCCAGCTTAGCGTACGGGACAGAAACGATTCCCCGCGTCGATAAAATTACCGGTCCCGGTAACGTCTTCGTTGCGACAGCCAAAAAACAAGTATTCGGACAAGTCGATATCGACATGATCGCCGGCCCATCCGAAATTGGTGTGATTGCAGGTTCCCAAGCAGTGCCAAGCCAAGTAGCCGCTGATTTGCTTTCTCAAGCTGAACATGACAAGCTTGCCCGACCAATCCTCGTGACGGACGACCGGAAATTGGCCGAGGATGTCAGCAAGGAAATGGATCGGCAAGTCGCGTTATTACCAAGAAAGGAAATTGCCAAAGCAGCGATGGATAATGAAGGTTTCATTGCGGTTGTCGACGATATTGATGATGCTTTTACGTTAATGAACGCCGTGGCACCAGAACATTTAGAGGTCCAATTGCCCGACGCCATTGAATATCTGAATCAAATTCAAAATGCCGGTTCGGTCTTCTTAGGATTTTCAGCATCCGAACCGCTTGGCGACTATCTTGCTGGCCCCAATCACATTCTGCCAACAGGTGGCACGGCACGCTTCTTCTCACCGCTTGGCGTACAGGATTTTGTCAAACGAACCCAATTTGTTTCATATACCCGATCCGCTTTGCGTGAAGAAAAGGATGCCATTACCACGTTGGCAAGAGTTGAAGGACTAGAAGCTCACGCCCGGGCAATCGAAAGTCGGTTTGACGACTAGCGGATTGTTTGTCTTAATGCCGTAATACAGTTTACAAAACCAGTTAAATATTGGTGATTCAGACAATGTCGTTACTTAAAAGTCGGCGTGGATCACTATTGTAAAGCCTTGGCAGTCTCAATATGTCAAAGGCTTTTTTTGTAAAGTAATTGTAGTCTGATAGAAAAATAACGTGGGGGTAATCAATGATATACTTTTAGTCATACAGGGAGGCAAAAACATGAAAAAGATGAGACTGTTCATTCTCGCATTAGTCGTAATTTTTGGCGTCCAATTAACAGCTCTTCCAGCACAGGCGCATGCAAGTTCGGCAACAACTCCAAAGGCGCTTCGTGGGACTTGGTTTGAGTACCGTGGCAGCGGCAAGTTTAACGTTATCAAGATTACGCCGCACCGCGTTTCGTATAATGGTAAAAGTTATACCCCTTCAAAGAAAGCCGACCGCAAACTTCAGGTTAACAAATGGGGCTCATGGTACCTCTTTAATAAGAGTAAATCGCCATCTAAGGACTTGGGACAATATAAGACCACTAAGAAGCTGATCAATGGATCGTATAAAAAGGTTTTGGTTAAATACCATGGAATCGGGACTTACCACGTTTTCCCGAGTCACAAATACGAACACCGATATTCATATAAGGTACTTGATTAGTGGAGCTTCTTGAATCAGTTTGTTAGGATAAGATTGCCTAATCATTTATAATAAAGACAGATATCCAACTTACTGACTAAAAAGGAGGTTCCCCATGAAAAAATTATTAATGACTGCCTGTTTGTTAGTTGTGCTGCCGATAAGTTTATTTGGCTGTTCCACAAATTCTAACAGCGACAAATCCAGTTCCAGCAGTACTCAAAACACTGCTCAGTCCAGTTCATCGACGGCCAGCAGTGCCTCTGCCTCTGACGCTTCATCCAGCTCGTCTAAGGTGACCACGGTGACGGGTCGAAAGGCGGTTAAAGTCCGTTACGAAAATTTGAAGTTTACGACAACTCTTGATCATGAGTATCAAGAAGAACACCTTTATCGTTACGTCCCGGGAACCGTCACTTCGAATCAAATCTTCCACTGGGATGGGTTGAACGTCTCGACCAACACGAAAGTGCATGTCGATAAAAAGGCGATCGCAACGTTCAAAGATCACGATGATAACGAGTACGACCACGAAGATTTTTACCGAATCAAATTCGATAATGGAAAATCTTCCAAACAATATTGGGTCAATGACGACGTTCTTCAAAACGATCATGAGACCGATTACGACGATTAGTTCAAAGGGCTTGCATTTTCTGGTTGTTGGTTGTATTCTATTGACAATCAAAAAAGGAGGTGATGCTTTTTGACTTCAGGAATATCTCTTAAAGCATCAGCTGTGGAGAACGAATTAAAATAGTTGATGTTTTTAAGAAAGGGCCCGCGAAATAAAACTCGCGGGTCTTTTTGTGTGCACTGGTACTGGGCAATGTTACATCGGGGTTAAATCGTCAATTAATTCAATTAAACACCGAATACTTATAGAAATATTGATTCAAAACCTGTAACATAAAACAGTCTGCATTTTATAAAACATAAAGGGGATGAGAAATCAATGAAAACATTCAAGTTTCAAAGCTTTGTCTTAGTTCTTATTGCATTTATCTTGGGATTCAGTGAATTCCTAATTGTCGGAATCTTGGATGATCTTGGGACACAATTTAACGTGCCGGTGGCCACAGTCGGCTACCTTGTCACAATTTTTGCGATGGTTTATGCGGTTAGCACACCGTTAATTACCATTATGATTGGGAAATACAATTTGTTTTGGGATCTGATGGTAATGATGGCCATCTTTACATTCGGAAACATACTCAGCTTTGTCGCTACCAACTTTGTCTTCTTGGCAATTTCACGGGTTGTCACGGCGATGGTTGCCGGCGTTTCAATCTCACTGGGCCTGACGTTTGCTGGCTACATTGCCCCAATGTCAAAACGGGGTTGGTTGCTTTCGTGGGTTTTCTCAGGCTTCTCCATCGCCTCGGTGGTCGGCGTTCCCCTTGGTACCTGGATTTCAACCCAGTTTGGTTGGCGGATTTCGTTCTTAACGGTTATTGTTATATCGATCATGACAATGGGGTTGGTCTTCTTCAGCCTGCCACGTGATTTCAAACAAAAGGAAAGCACGATTTCGGGTCAATTAGCATTACTCAAAGATCACAAAATCCAAGTGGGAATGTTACTGCCAATGTTTAATTTGGCGGCCATTTACGTTTTCTACACGTACTTACGTCCCATTATCACCAATCAACTTCATTTTTCAGTTCAGATGTTAACGATCTTACTCGGCGTATTTGGAATTTCCAACATTATCGGTAATCGAGTTAGTGGACTCATCAGCGAAGGACCCGGACTGCGGGCAATGCCGTTTGTTTACATTTCACAACTGATCCTGATGGCCTTAATGCCCTTGGTATTTCATTACAGTTGGCCGGGAGCTGTTCTGCTATTTCTAGTTATTTTCACCATGCCACTCATCAATTCTCCAATTCAATTATTTTTCCTGTCGATTGCTGAAAAGAAATATCCACAGTCAATCGTTTTGGCATCATCACTTAACTCGATTTTTTCAAATTTTGGAATTGCACTGGGATCGGCAACTGGTGGGATCATCGTGAGTCACTTGAGCCTAAACGGCGTAGGGCCTGGTGGGGCCGTTTATGCTTTGGTTTCACTGGGATTGGTACTTTGGTTAAACCACATGACCCAGAAAGGGCTTTCATCTGATCAAAATTCTTTGTAGAATGTGATTGAATACAAAAAAATGTGGGTGAGAATATGAATGGATTTATTGGCGAATTATTTGGAACGTATGTCTTAATTGTGTTGGGGACTGGCGCCTGTGCCGGCACCAACCTGAATCGGACGTATGCAAAGGGCTCCGACTGGACGTTTGTCAGTCTGGCTTGGGGGCTGGCCGTTACAATGGGTGTCTACGTTGCGTCATCATTGGGATCGTTGGGGCATCTGAATCCGGCGGTGACCATTTCCTACGCCATCTTTGGCCTATTTCCGTGGGGCCAAGTGTTGCCGTATCTTTTGGGCCAATTTATCGGTGCCTTTCTGGGGGCCACCACGATCATGATGATTTTTTATCCGCACTTTAAAACAACCAACCCGGAAAACGGCAACACCGTCGGGATTTTTGCGACGAGGCCGGCAATTAAGGCACCACTTTCAAATTTTCTCTCGGAAGTTGTAGCCACCTTTATCTTTATATTTGCACTATTAAATCTGGGCAACTTTACCCAGGGATTGAAACCGTTGGTGGTCGGCCTATTAATTATGGTCGTTGGCCTAGGCGTTGGGACCACGACCGGATTTGCCTTAAACCCGGCTCGTGATTGGGGTCCCCGGTTTGCTTATACCATCATTCCTGTGCCAAATAAAGGTGGCGGCGAGTGGGATTACGCCTGGGTTCCGATGTTTGGCCCATTAGTTGGTGGAATTCTTGCGGCTGCTGTTCAAGTTGTGTTTAAATAGACATTATTAATTCATTTGGAGGCAGCTATGGATCGCGTTGGACTTAAATTAGAAGCAAAACGAATTGTTTCAAGCCATTTTCCATTTTTTATTTTGTTGTTTTTACCGGTTATCATTATTCAGATTGGATATGCCGCGGCCTACACGATGAACCCGCTGGATCCAAATGAGATCATGACCGAAGCCAATCAAATTGCGGCTGGGACTGCTCGCTTGGGCAGCAATGAACTCATGAATGTCTATTTGTTGTCGACGCTTATTTCAATTATTACGGGGCTCTTATTGTCCGGAATGATGTTTGTCTGCATCGACATCATTCGCAACAAAACCAAATTCGACCAGCCGGTTACTAAATCATTTACCATTTTAAATAACGGACAATATTTCATGGGCGCGATTGTGATCGGAATTTTGACAACCGTGTTGACCCTTCTTTGGTCGATTTTATTGATTGTTCCAGGCATCATTAAGGGATTTGCCTATTCGCAGGCGCTCAATATTTATCGTGATTCCGTTGATGCCGGCAAACCGATTGGGTATCTGGAAGCCATTACTCGAAGCCGGCAGTTGATGGCTGGACACAAAATGGATTACTTCGTGATGCAACTCAGCTTTTTGGGCTGGTACATCTTAAATTCATTTACGTATGGCATCTTGCTCATATGGCTGCAGCCTTATTTCCAGTTGTCATTTGCCAACTTCTACGTCAAAATTTCTCAACAGCAAACATTGAATGAACGTGCACCAAAATAGGGCCGAGACAAAACGAATCGTTTTGCTCAGCCCCTTTTTAGATTGACAGTATCTAGTATTTTGCGTAATCAGACTAATCTCCCAATGCCTGTGTCAAATCATTAACCAAGTCCTTGGGATTTTCGAGCCCGGTTGATAATCGAAGTAGCTCGTCGGTGATCCCTAATTTTAAGCGGGCTTCTTTTGACATGTCACTGTGGGTTTGAAGTGACGGAATGGTCAACAAGCTTTCAACTCCGCCCAGACTTTCGGCAAAGGAAATAATTTTAAGATGCTTGAAGAGTCTGTCGACTTGCTTCATGTCCTTTAAATAAAAACTGATCATGCCGCCAACGCCAGGGTAGAGGACTTTTTCAACTTGAGGCAGTTTAGCCAAACACGCTGCGACATATTTAGCGTTGCTGGTGTGTCGCGCCATTCTAACTGATAACGTTTTCAGACTTCGTAACAGTAGCCAGGAATCAAACGGATCCAGCGTGACACCAGTCGTATTAAAGTTAAATTCCAATGTGTCGGCAATTTCTTTTGATTTGGCAATTACACAGCCGGCTAGCATATCATTGTGGCCGGAAAGATACTTGGTGGCGCTGTGAACCACAATATCGGCACCTT
>NZ_JAXGWW010000014.1:0-19026 GCF_040773105.1 Lentilactobacillus sp. | reverse complement strand
CGCACCAATTCCAACAAGCAAGAAGACAATCGCACCTAAAGCGAGAATTGAAGGAATGACGTTAATCACGTATTGCGTGATAAGTCCGATCAATCCAACAACCCCATTGAACAAACCAAGATTTGCCAACAATCCCATTCCAGGAACAAGACTGATGAAGAGATCCGAAATTTGAAGACCAACAACGGCCGCAAAGCTAAGCAGCAAAATTGTCGGCAATGCAAGTTTCGCAAAGGAAGTTAAGCCTTGGAACAAGATTCTCAGTGGGTTTAACCAATTAAGGAACATTCCGGCAAAGAACAATCCCGTTACAGGAATGCTAATGGCGCCGAATACCCAGTAAAGAAGCGGTTGTTCAAACATGGTGTAAAGTTCGATAACGTAGCCAATGAAGTCGGCAATCGGGTTAACCGCCAAATCAAGTGCAATTGGTCCTAAGAACCAAACGAAGATGATGTTAGCTGCAATCCCGTAAATCAGGCTGCCGATCAATCCTGCAATCGTTTTAATAATGCTTGGAATAGCCAACAATCCTAGAAGAATTGCGCCACCAATCAAATTAATCGGTAATGCAAGTAGACCAACAAGCCCCAGTGACAACATCAGTGAAACGCCAATGATTGCAGAGAACGTGGTTGGAACGGCTGTTGAAATAAAGATTGCGTAGTTCAGAAGGGCAAACATACCAGGTACCCAAGTACCCACGACCATCCAAATAACGTCAACGATCAAGGCAACAATCCAACCGATGATTGGGAATAAGCCAATCCAGTTAGCCATTTCCCAAATCGGGTTCTGCATAATCAGGTAGTAAACAAATAATTCGAGTGGGAAGACGGATGAAAGCCAAGATTGGGCAATCATAAATGATCCCGCAAGGAAGGCTGGAATTGAAGCAGCTCCGAGAATACCAAAGTTAAATGCAGCAATTGCTGCGGCAAGTGGATTTGCAACAAAGGCAGTCAATAATCCAAGTCCCAAATTATTAACGATAAACGGTAATGCCAACAAGGTGATATTGAAGTCATCCCTGAGCATCAGTGGTAATGTGATCAAAATCGCAGTGACCGTTAAGATAACTGCCATTGGTAACAATACCCAGTAGCTCAAGTACGATGGCACGTTAATTCCGATATTCAATACTTCTTGAAGGATGATGACAATCGCACCAATGCCAACGACTAGAAAGACGATTGCAGCGCCTGCAAGTATTGATGGAATCGTGTTAATGACATACGCAGCAATTAAGCCGATCAAAGCCCATTTTGCAAGCCCTAATGTGAATGCAGAAATCAAACCAACTCCTGGAATGATACTAATTAATCCGGCCGATAAGCGAAGGCCATCAATTGCCAAGATCCCCAATACTGCAAGAACTGGCAATGCTAATTTAGCAAAGGAAGAAATACCATTAAAGATGTCCTTCAATGGGTTCAACCAATTAATGAACATTCCGTTAAAGAACAGAATCGTTGCAGGAATTAAGAAGATTCTAAATCCATAGAAGAGAACCGGCTGCGTAAACATGGTGTACAGCATGATGATAAATCCAACAAAGTCGGCAATTGGATCAACTGCTAATTTAAGCAGTAATGGACCTAAGAACCAATTAAAGACAATGTTGACACCAACGCCGAACAACAGATCAGGAAGCATCTGTAAGCCGTAACGAATGACAATTGGCAACCCAATTAGGCCAAGGACGACTGCTGCGCCAATGAGCAGAACCGGCAGTAAGAGCAAGCCGTTAATTCCAGTCGCGAGCAACAGTGAAACCCCAATGATCGCTGAGAAGGTTAGCGGAACTGCCGTCAAAACAAAGATTGAGTAGTTCATAAGCGCTAAGATTCCTGGCAACCAAGTACCAACAATCATCCAAAGGACATCGACAATTAAGGCAACGATCCAACCAAGGATTGGGAACAAGCCAATCCAGTTAGCCATTTCCCAAATTGGGTTTTGCATCACAACATAGTAGAGGAACAGGTCAAATGGGAAGACTGCTGCAAGCCAACTCTGTGCCACCATAAATGCACCTGCGAAGAATGCGGGAATCGATGCAAGACCGATAACGCCAAATACAACATTTGCAAGTATGCCAGCGATTGGATTTGCCAAGAATGCGGTCAACAAACCAAATGACAAGTTACCAACAATGAATGGTAATTGAGTCATGACGGCAATCGCATCAGCGGCCAGCATCAATGTCAATGACATTAATATTCCCGCAACGGTGAGAATTGCGGCCATTGGAAGTAAAATCCAATAACTCAAATACGATGGAACATTAATTCCGATATTTAGAACTTCTTGAAGTACGATGACAATCGCACCAATTGCAACAACGCCTAGAACAATGATTCCCCCAACGATAATTGACGGAATAATGTTAATGACAAACTGCGCAATCAATGCAACCAATCCAATTTCACCTGCAGTTAATGCCAGCCATGAAAGTAAGCCAACACCTGGAATGAGGTGTAATCCGACCAGTGACAACTTAAGAAGCTCAATGGCGACAAAGCTGCCCAGTCCAAGCCAGATCAGAGACCAAGTTCCAAAGTCGGAAATGGATTGGAAAATAAATCTCAATGGGTTCAACCAGTTTGCAAACATGCCAACAAAGAAGAATAACGTCAATGGAACGGTAATTAATCCGAAGACGATGTACAAAGCCGGTTGAACAAACATTGTGTAAACCATGATGATGAAACCAACAAAATCAGTCATTGGATCTACAGCAAGGTTCAAGAAAATTGGACCTAAGAACCAAATCCAAACGATGTTGGCCGTCAAACCAATCAAAAGTGTTGGCAGCATAACCGCCAATAGACCACCTAAGATTGGTGCAACTGCGTTGATAATACCGCCGATGAAGTTGAGAATTCCCTTTACAAATTGACCGGCAAACAGGCCAATCAAGCCTGAATTGACGTTATTGACAAGGCCTTCAACAAGCGTTAATGGTAATTCAACCAAAGCAGCAAGTAATGCGAGTGGGACGGTAATTCCGTTGACAACCGGAATCAGTGCGGTCAATAACCCGAGCAAAATTGTTGGGATAATTCCCAATAACTTGAGGGCACCGAACACCCCACCATTCGTTAATAATCTGATCAATCCAGTAATTGCACCGCCGATAAGGACTGGAATCAAGTTTGCAACAAACCCGTTAAAGATCTTGAATGGTAATTTTGCGAAGTTTAACAACCCTTTAACACCAAGGTTGATAAGACCAAGCAAAGGAAGACCGAATAACAAGCTGGCAAGTCCGCCGATAAAGGCTAAGGCACCAAATGCCAACAAACTGATAACAGCGTTCTTAAGGAAGTTTAAGACTGCAGTGATCGGTGAAAGTAACAATTTAAGTCCATTCTTGGCAAGACCAAATACTGAAACAATTAAAGCGATGCCAAGAATTAAGTTTAATCCTGGAATAAGGCCTGGTAATGCAAGCAGGATAACTGCAAGCAGTGGATTGTTTTTCAACAAACCGCTCAAGACACGAATTCCAAGCAAGGTAACTGGGATGGCGATTGATACAGTTAAGCCGATTGCCCCAATAATCAGTGGCAAAATGAGCTTAACAACGCCATTCAAGGCTTTGAGACCAAAGCCCAGAGCTCCGGCAATTGCCTGATTCAACCATACAAGTGGCGTTAACAATAATTTAGCAACGCTACCAGCAAGTTGGCTAAGAATGATGGCACCGATGAACTTGGCAATGATTGTTGGAATTGTTAATAACAATTGCGCAATCTTGACGATGTTCAAGGCATTGGTCAAAAGATCCAATGGCAATACAATCAATTTAGCCAGCAATGAACCAGCTGTTAATGCAAATAAGAGACCTGCAAGCAGCAAGTGGCCGGGGACAGGAAGGATTGCGGTGACGATGGTTGCAAGCGCACCAAGTAATGTCGGCAATCCAGCTACGGCTTTAACCGCAAAATTCAAGAGGTTCAAGAATCCGAGGATAAAGTCCATCACTAAGCGGTTACCAATCTTAAACAAGCCAACAAATAGATTTAAGGCTAAGACTGCCACCAGCGAGAATGCTTTAACGGTATTAGTAACAAATTGTGATACCAAGCCTGGAAGTGCACTCAAGCCTTTAGTGATGATTGAAACCAAACCATTTAACAGTGTGTTTGAAAGAAGGATCATGCCTAGTCCAAGCAGACCGTTAAGTGCCAACAATCCAAGAGTTGATAGGATCAACCCGCCGATTGTCAGCGGTAAAGTGACCAAGAAGAACTTCGCTAATTGAAGTAACGTCTTGATGACATTTCCAGCCAGGCTTAACCCGCCAAGAACCAATAAGCCGAACAAACCGGCACCAAGGGCAAATAATGTATCCTTGATAAGCGTTGAAATGACGTTTTTACCAAACGACAGCAATGCTTTTAACAAGTTTGATGGTAACGAGGTCAGGCCAGACCAGAGTGCCTTTAATAATCCTGAATTCAGCTTTCCAAGTAAGCTCAACAATGCGTGTGGCAATGCCAGCAAAATTGTTGAGAAAAGCGCCAACTTGCGAACAAGATTGAGGGCCGGAATTCCAAGCCAAAGCGGCAAGGTCAAGCCACTCAAAATCAATTGGCCAACAAGGGCAATTGCATTCAAGATAGTGGTGATAAATGACATCAATTTGAGTCCGGCTCCTAATAATAACGCCGCGATCAATGGGAAGATCAAAGACATTAAGTTCGTTAAGCCGAAGAAGTTACCGGCTAATTTGATCAGGAACGTTGGAATTGCAAGCAGATTTGCAAGCAACAAACCAGCGTTTAATAGTAATGGCACACCGAATAAGAATAATCCGATAGGCCCCTGGGCGATTACACCGTTAACCAAATTGATGATGTTCATCAATGTTCCAATGGCAAGTGCCGGCAACCAGCTGATTAAATCATTGGCGATTTGAACGATTGGGTTCAAAATCAGCAGCAAAATTAATCGGCCAATGGCAGAACCGATGCCACCCAGAAACATTAATGGTGTTGAAACCAGCAGATTGAAGCCTAAGACTAAAAGCCCGGTCAAAGTGCCGATGACATCGGGAACAACGTTATTGAGAATTCCTTGGAAGATCATCGCTGGAATACCAAGCAATAGGCCAAGTAAGCCAGTAACGCCTTTAAAGTGGAATAAGCGTTTTAATAAGTTCGGGATGACATTAAAGAATCCATTGCTAATGGACTTAACAATGTTCGTGATGCTACCTGCAATCAGCTTAACGATAAATGCGACGAATTGTGGCAACATAAAGTTGTTCACAAACATCTTATTCATGGTCTTGATGAGATCCCCAACGACACTCAGTGGTCCAAACCCAAATAAGGTATTAAAGATCGAACTGAGGATAGTTGGAATAATCGTCAGACCCACTAATAACAGATGCGTATTAATGACAGACTTGATAGTTGAAATAATTGTTCCCAAAACTGCTTTAATCGCATCAAAGACCCATTTGAGTTGTAATCCAACCGCAAAGATTGCAGGCAGGATAACGGGAGCCAGGGCCAGCCACTTCAAACCAAATGGCAATAATAATCCCGAAATAACGGAACCGACTAATCCAATTGGTAAAAGTATGAGTGGTAAGCCAAATGAAATGAGCGCATTGAAGACGACCGGTAAGCCATTTTTCAGCAGCGAACTGATTGTTGCAACTGAACCGGCTAAGAATGCCGGCAGCCAGCTGAGCAAACTGTTCCCCAACAGAAGTAATGGGAAGTTAATGATCGATGAAACGATGTTATTCAATCCTGTTCCCAACAACATGGCAATTGGTAAGCCCAGCAATCCGGTAATAGCTGGCAATGCCAAGCCGGTACCAATCACAGCGATTGCAGGCAACAGTAGATTTGCGATACTTGGTACTAAGATATTTGTAAGAATAGTGAGCGGTAAACTCAATATTGCCAATATTGGTGATGTCAAAATCTTAATACCAGTAATCGCTGGTATTATAAACAACAATCCGTTAAGAAGTGCCGCACCACCAACAACGGGGCTGACAACTGTCTTAATAACTTGTTGAATTTGACTTTCAATATTAGTGACAACATTTGCAGCTAAAGAACTTACTTTAGCAACGAGTTTAGCCGTTCCCGTAACCAAGTCGCGGAACAAACGGTTAGCAATGTTGATAACAACGAATGGCAAGCCGCCAAGTGCGATCGTTAATGGTAAGGTAGCCAGTGTCAAAGCACCAACGACCAAACGAACGAACAGCGGACCAAGGGTTGTCGAAACCAGGCTACCTGTTTTATTAATAGCCTTTGTAACTGTTGTAGCTACTGTCGTAGCAATTGCTGTTAATGGAACAGCAATGAAAATCACATTGGTAAATTGTTTCAAGGTATTCAGGCCTGCTTTAATATTGTCAAAGAATTTCTTAAGTGCCCAACCAGCAAGTGGAATGAGTGCTAGAAATGCCATGGCAATCTTAATCAGGGTTGGTGCGATGATGAACGCTGGGATGATTGCTCCCAAAGCAAGTGCTTGAATCACGTTCTTAGCACCCTGAATAAATTTGTTAATTGCTGATGTAGCTGAACTGAACAACTGACGACCCAACATTGTCAAAATTAACGTGACAAGTGAAGCGCCAATTGCAAATCCAGCCAAAAGCGGCACGTTTGCTAAACCAGTGCCAAGGTTCAAAAGGTTTCCTGTGAGAACTGAGAAGGCCAATGCTGAAACAACTGAAAGAATCGCATTAATCGGATTAATGATTGATGAAACGACTCCCAGCAAAGGTGCAGCAAGGGCTAAATGACCAAGAACAGTCATTGTTGTCGCGATTGCGTTGATCGAGCCAATGATGAAACCAGTAATAAAGGTTCCAAGATTTGAAATGGCAGCAACGGCATTCGCAATGTTACTAATTGTCTTGAAAATGACCGGAAGAACTGCAGCGGCAATTGCACCAGCTGCAACTGCGGTACCAATCATGGTCATGGTTGTTCCAATGGCAATTGCCCCGCCAATGGTTCCGAGTGTCCCAAGTGTCCCGATGGTACCGATCGTTCCGACGACGCTTCCAATGGTAACAACAGTTCCGATTGTGACGGCCGCATCGATAACTGGCTTGGCGATCAATAAGCCACCAATAATCAATGGTGCATTAATCATAATCAGCCCAACGTTAATCAGTGCTGGAATAATGATTAATGGGGCAATAAACGGAGCAGCTTTGAAAGCAACGTTGACAATTGATTTCGTAACTTTAACAATGTTAGAAACTGCTGAAACGGCTGAAGAAATGACCGAACCAACAATTGGAATGGTGGTTAAAGCACCAATCGTTGAAACAGCAACAAACGCACCAATTAATCCAGGAATGATTGATAATGGATTAAAGACGTTAACAATGTTTGTGACAGGATTGCCACCAATATTGAAAATGTTGGCCAAGCTGAACATTGACGATCCGCCGTTACTTGAAGCGGTATTTTCACTCGCTTCTTTTTGTTGCTTGCTGGTTTCTTGAAGGTCTTTGTAGTAATCGGAATTTTGAAGAATATCTGAATCAACGGCATCATCGAACATATCCGGTGTTGCGGATGATCCAAGTGACTTGAGTAATTGTGGCATGGTAGCAGTCAATGAACTTGGATTAGTTGTGTCCGGTTGTCCATTGATGGTAACCAATGCAGTCTTACCTGTTGTCAAAGGAATCTTGTAGTTCCAAACCTGACTGTCGTTTGCACCGGCAACTGCCATTTTCTTAGCGATATCATTTAAAATCCAAGGATAATCCTTGACGATTTCGCCTTGTTCAGTGGCGTCTGCCCATGAACCAGTCTGGCTGGCAACTTGAGATTTGATATTATCAAAAATTGCGGTTCCATCTGAATCTTCAGTGTTTGCGGTTGATGACTGGGTATCATTTCCGTTCGACTGTTCAGCTGCAAGTTTCGCATACGTTGCTTTTGGATCACTTGCAGTTGGCGTCGGTGCGGTTGTGTACTTCGAGGTATCTAAAGTGCCATTGTCGTTGGTAAAGGTTGTTGACCCAACAACGGCATTATAAGCATCCTTGGCTGAAGCATTTTGGAGATTATTCTGCTCAGTTTGAAGATCCTTATAGTATTGTGACTGCTTTAAAATATCCACATCAACTGCTTCGTCAAACATCCCGGTCTTCGATGAATTCCCTAAGGACTTCAACAACGCTGGCATGGAAGCAAGCAGTGTTTTCTCATCAGCTTTTGCGGTACTTGAACGGCCGTCGATTGTAACCAACGCCGTCTTACCGGAAGTCAAAGGAACTGCGTACTTCCAAACTTGACCTTTTGTATCTTGATCAGCTGCCATCTTTGAGGCGATATCTTTGAGAATCCATGGATAGGATTTGATAATTTCACCTTGTTCGTTGACAGTGGCCCAAGTGGATGTTTGATTTGAAACGTTCTTCTTCACTGCGTTGAAAATTGCTTCGCCTTCAGAAGTTTGTTCTGAGGAGTTTGCATTATCAGTCGCTGAAGAAGTTGTTGCATTTTGATCTGTCGCAGTCGCGGTTGATTGACTCTCTGCAGCTGAACTGACTGTTCCAGTGGAATTAGCCTGTGCAGTTGTTGGAGTGGTCGATGCCTGACTGCTTTGATTATTTGACGATGTCGTGGTTGAAGTTGCACCACTAGTCGTTGCTGTTTCAGATGATTGCCCGGTAGTTGTCGTGGAAGTGCTCTGCTCATTGGCGTATTTGTTATACGTTGCTTGCGGATCACTTGCAGCAGGAACTGGGGTTGAAACATACCCCTTTGTCGTTGAACCTTGTTGAATCTTGGTTCGTGATAAAACGGTATTATATGCATCTGAAGCATTCACATTTTGCTGCTGTGATTGAGAAATCGACCCATCACTGTTGGTAGTAACAGTTGAATTTTCATTGGCAGCAGCTTGCGTATCTGCAGAAGAAGTCGTTGTTGCGGCTGACGCTTGAGTTGTCTGATTGGAACTTGTAGAAGTTGATTGAGCGGTTTGTGCTTGTTCAGACGAACTCGTTGAATCAGTTGTCGTCGACTGTGAAGGAGTGGCTGCTTGAGTAGTTGAAGCTGATTGAACAACTTTACTTGCTTGCGGCTGATTGACTTCAGTTGAAGTGGTCCCTCCGGTAGACGATTTCGCAACAGCTTTGCCTTGTGTACTTACGTAACTTTGATTATTCGTGTTGTTTGCTGACCGGTTCGCATAACTTTGCTGACTTGTCGTCGCAGTACTGTCACTTCTTTGAGCTTCCTGGCTCTTAATACTGCTTTGCTGATTTGTCGTTGCATTGTTATTGTTTGTTGTTGGACTCGTTGCAGCTTGCTGCGTGTTAGTGGTACCAGTATTGCTTTGACCTGTTGTTGCTTGTTGTGTCGCAGTATTATTGGTATTTTGCTGACTGGCAGTGTTCTGCTGAGTCGTTGCATTCGAGGAACTGGCCTTATGAGCACGAGCGGCTATTTTAAACGAATGAATTTGATCATTGTCAATTACCAGCTTGTGGTTATCAAATGTTCCTTTGACTTCGGTTGTCATTTTCTTGTTCTTGGTTGGGATCGCATAAGCTTGTCCGTACAACCCGGAATTTAATGACTTTTTGAAAGTCAGAACCAATTCGTGGTCGCTCACCTTTTTATAGGAAAACGGCAACGATTTTTGATAACTGGCTCTTAAATTCTTCAAGTTAACGTTCTTGCTACTAAATTTAAAGTGAATCTGATCACCCTTCTTAAAGTAGTTGGCGCTGGTAGGCTTTAAGGCCACCTTCAACACTGGTACCTTATGAGAATACTTGATGGAAGAAGTAATTGCCTGCTGGCTTTTACGTTTTGGCGTAAATGCTTTATGGACTGACTTATCTCCATCAGGTTTCTTCGCGTTGACATCAGCGTGGGCGTTTAACTCATTGCCTAACATTACCTGAACTGAAGAATTCGCAAACAGCGGTGACATCAAGATCACTGTTGAAATCCCAGCGACCAAACGTAAGCCACGTTTGCTGTTCTTTTTCATGGCGGATATGTTTCACATCCTTTCCTCTAAAACCTGTGTGACAATTTTGTATCTAAAAATCAATACTTAACGATCATTCCCCCTTTGTGTAACTTTGACTGTTGAACTTTGAAATCTGCAAATTGATCACCTTGACGATCTATCGTGGCTGCCAACCATCGTAGATCAAACGGTGCTTATCCATTGAGGTGCCGCCCACAATAGATCCCCTTTGGTGCAGTCCATGTGGTGCCACCCACCTAGACGCAGTGCTACACGTCCGATGTGGTGCCGCCCACATAGACGCAACGTGCATTAGCTGAAACGGTGCCAACCGTTCAGGAAATTTCAACGGTTCAGCGATAACGGTCATCCTTTACGACTATTAAGCCCGGCTGCCAAGCCGTTACCAATTGAACTGCCACGTCCAATCGTGCTTAATTTGGTAAAGGTAAATCAGCTATATCACGATGAAATATATATAAATAGTTCATCCTTTTATAACTACATTTAGCGTAACACCGTAATTCAGGCGCTGAAATACACACTTTGACTGAAAGTGTGCAAAGTTCAATGACTTGCCTGCGTATGCTTCCCGAGGTTAGCAAATTAGTTTACACTTATAATAGGAAGTTAATCATTTATCGTTGAAGGGGAAATTAAATATGAAACAGTTAGATAAAAAATTGATTGGCACAACTTTGGGGGTGGCATCCCTCCTATTGACCATGACTATCATCGGCACAACACCTACCCACGCAGCCGATACGTTTGCTAAAAATGAAATTAGTGGTCCTAAAGGCTACTTCAAAAGCGACAAAGCTCAGTTTGCGTTTTATTGGAAGTATCTCAAGACCAACAAGGGCGTTCAGACCGTTCTGATTTTCGGCGATTTCAAACAACCACAACTCCAGATCGGGATGCCTGTTTTAAACACGATTAGCAAGGATCGAAAGACTTTCACCTCACAGTACAAATTTGTCAGTAACAAAGGGAAATTACTCAACCAAAAATTCTACTTCCCGATCGTTAAATTAAGCGATGCCACTTACCAAATTCACTTGGCCTATCACAATGGTGCTCGTGTACCCAGCGCAACTGGAAAGGCATATGTCTTTACTAAGACCAGTAAATCTCCCGCAACGACTTATGCAAACAAGTACAGCAAGCCAAGCTTAACCAAGCAGTACACGGCCCAATTGGAAAAATCCGCCAAAAAACAATACAGACAACAGCGAGCTAAGGGTAAGAATGTCGTTAACCCCGCTAAAAGCAAAACCGTTCAAAAAAAGATTAAAGCCAAGGTTAATTCAGCCGTTAAGAAAAACGTGAAGCAGTTGATTAAAGGGTTTAATTACGACGTAAAGTAGGATTAATCAACCGAAAAATACCAGGCAATGAGTGGCTAACTCATTGCCTGGTATTGTTTTGACGCGATGTTTCACATGAAACATTTAAAACGGTCCGTGAAGTTCGGCCATCGACCCACTGAATCGTACGCCAAATAACAGATCCTCTGTCGCCCACTTCACGATTTAAATGCAGCTTGGGGAAACGAATAAATTCGGTTCGCCACCGTCCACCGATGATAACTGGCAATCCCGATCAGCACATCATCTCCCAATAATTGAATCCCTTCGCCCTCAGTTTTGCCGGATACCCAGTCCGGATTATCGAGGATTTGATGGGTTGCCGTATTACTGTCCCAATTCATTTTGCTTAACATCAGGCCATCATTATCTGCGCTGCTGCCCAGAAAATAGACGTCATCGTTGTCGGCCAACTCAACACCTTGAATTGAGCCGAAATAAGAGAGCCTGTAAACTCGAGGACTCATAAACCCGCCAACACTGGTATCCTTTATTTCGGCCGAATTACATGTCAAATATGGTTTGGAAGTGCCCGCCACTTTATCTAATGCCATATTCAACCGTTCATTATCGTACGCCATAAAGCTGGCTTTCCGCGGCTTGTCGGTATTGACGGTAATAACTAACAGCTTAGATTGATCACTGGACAAAGCGCCTTCAACCCGTAAGATATTGCCAATTGATTTTCCCGCTTGATTAGCGTATTTAAGGCCAATTAAGCGAGTGGCTTCAGTATAATTCAGCGTCTTCCCCGACACGTATTGGACCCTGGCTAATTGGGTCGGCCAGTAGGTTAAATCTTGAATATCGAGGTCTTGATTGGTCGCGTTGGTTTGCGCTCCGCGGGTGGCAACCCAAAAATAAGGCTGCTGGTTCGGCCCATGGGTAAAGTACTGTAATATTTGTGAATGACCAAATCCCACCAAGATCATTGACGGCTCATGCTGCTTTGCCTTCCCGGTCGGATGGCCATGACGATCCTTTTTAATTTTTAACCGACTGAACGCGAGATCCCGTAATTCACCGTCAGACTGATTGCGCCGCCGCTGTAGAGTATAAATATAATCAGCTCCCACATAGAAGGTCTGAATCGCATGTACTTTATCCTTCAGTATGAGCCGAAACTTTAAGTTGGTTCCAACACCCGAATAATATCCATTCATCACTAATCATCCTTACTTAATAACACATTATATCATTTTGGATTACTTATCAGACCCAACCATTAACTAACAAGCGCCAGTTAAAGCCGACTCGATCGGTCCTTAACTGGCGCTTATTTGCGACACATTAAATTTGGTCTGTTGAATCTCGTAATTATGATTATTCTTCAGTGGCGTCTGATTCCTTCAACAACAGCGTTAAGGCCCCAATAATCGCCAGAACGATGCTAACGGCAACTAAAATCGGTGCTGGTTGGTCGTTGCCAATCAGTCGGCTGAGCCCCAACAATGCATATGGCGTTAGAAACACCCCAATATTAATCCCGACAATGAGAACTGAAGATGCCAATGTTTCATTTCCCTTACCGGCAATTTCGGCAGATTCCGCAAATAAATACGGGCCAACAAGCGAGGTGCTTAATCCAGCCACCGCGGTCAGCGTGTACGTCAAAATCAACGAGTTGGAATGCGCCAGCGCGAATAATCCCAGTGCTGCCACGAAAAGCCCGACTGGCAAAATTAACCGGTGAATTAATTTGAACAAACGGCCATACAAAGTGCCGCCAATCATGTTGGCCACTCCCAAGATGGCAAGGGCAATGCTTCCGTCCGCAATTTTACCGTACCCGGCGTTCAGGATTAGCCCCGAGATCTTAACAATCACGGTCTGCATAATCATCATGCTAAACAGCACAAGTAAGGCGTAAATCATCAACCGCCCCTTTAGCAGGCTGCCTAGGCTGGTAGGCTGTTGCGGCGCCGCTTGGGGATCTTCTTGAATCGTTTGTTTTTCATCATTTGGCGCACCCCACCAAAATAAAAGCAGGATTGGAATTGCAATCAAATAATACAAGTAAACTTGCCGCCAACCAAATCCAATTAAAAATGACGAGATCAAAAACATCAAGATATTTCCCAATGAGTTCACAGAACCTTGGTAGCCCATCATTGTCTGTCGCTTTGCGCCCGTATAATAGGCACTAATCAAACTGTATGCCATGGCGTTAAACAACCCAACTCCGGCCCCTAATAAAAATCGCGATCCAAGAATGACCCAAAACGAAGTGGCAACACTCGGAATGAGCCCGGCAATCAGTACAATCAAGACACCGATTAAAACGGTCAGCTTATTGCCGATCTTTTTGGCAATCCAGTTGCTTAAAACAACAAAAATCAAAATACTCAAACTGGGAACGGTTGTCAGGCTTTCAATTTGGCTTAACGGAACCGATGGAAATTGACGTGCCATTAATGGAATTGTGCCAGCGACCGCATTGGCACTGGTTAACAGAATTGAAATCGACAACAGAGCAGCCGCAAGCCGCCCTTTAGGTTGCTGTGTCATAATATTTCCCCCTCACAAACCTTTTAACGGCCAAAAGCAGCTTTCACGTAATGGCGATTGGCAACCGCGACCAACTTATCAACTAATGCTAAGGATAATTTGCCGCCGGACTGCTGAGCCAACCGGATAAGCGGTGTATCCATGACGATGGTTTCCATGAATTTCGCTTCGGGACTGTTTGGATCCGAGATGTCTTTAGTCATATTCTTCTTAACAACGTTGGCGATTTTTCGGACAATCATCGAGTGAGCACCTAATTCCCGCGGCGTATTCAACCGGGTATACTGTCCCGGCTGAGTGGTAACGAAGGGGTGAACCGTCAATCCGCTCATCTTGGAAAAGTCCGCCAAATTGGGCTTCCCGGTTGGCTTTACGTACCACGATGGCAAATTCTCGTCACTGCGTACCGGCTGACCGTTCGCCTTAACGGATAGTGGGGGCAGGGTTTGAGCTGAACTCGTACCCACAATGACAAACTTTTCGGCTGCCGGCAACTGCCAACTTTGGCTCGCGTCGTTCCATTCACTGAAAGCATGGTCAGACAAGCTAATTGTGATCCGTTTGCGCTCTCCTGCTTTCAAAAAGACCTTCTGAAACCCTTTCAATTCTTTCAAGGGTTTCAACACCCGCTCTGGTGAATTCCCAACGTAGACTTGAACAACTTCGGCGCCATCCCGATCACCAGTGTTGGCCACCGTAACGGTCACCTCAATCGATTGGCCCGTTTGAATTTCAGTCCCACTCAAACTTGGATCACTCAACTGAAAGGTGGTGTAGCTTAGCCCATACCCAAACGGAAACGCGACGGGTTGATCAGCCTTTTCATAGTATCGATAACCAACGTAAACACTTTCGGCGTATCCAACTGAACGTGGATTGCGATCGTAAATGTCGGCGGATGCAACGTCTTGATAACTAATCGGATAGCTTTCTGCCAGCTTACCGGACGGATTAACCGCACCAGCCAAAATTCGAGCAGCTGCATCCCCCACGAACTGACCGCCCAAATACAGATTAATCAGTCCTTTGACTTTTGAGAGCCACGGCAGTTCAGTTGGGGCTCCTGCCACCAATAAAACAATCAAGTTGGGATTGACTGCCGCGAGACGCTCAATCAATGCATTCTGATTGGCAGGCAAATTCATATTCTGTCGGTCAAAGCCTTCTGATTCATCACTTTCAGGCAAGCCGGCTACAAATACAACCGTTTTTGCATTCTTAGCCGCGGCAATTGCAGCTTCAGTTAACGCACCGGTATTCGAATTTGAAAATCCGTAGCCCTGTTGGTAATCATAGGCAATTTTGGCCTTGTCCAACCCTTGTAAAATCGACGTATGACTCGGCGGATTAATGTGGGAAGATCCAGCCACTTGGTATCTAGTGTCGACAGCCATTTGACCCACAACTAAAATTTTTTCGGAAGTTGAAATAGGTAGAATTTGGTCGTCGTTTTTGAGTAGAACTGCAGCATTTTCCTCAATCCTCTGGGCGAGTTCGCCATTATCCTTCAATAAAGTTGTTCGATCTCCCTTGAACGCTGGTCGCTTCGTTTCAGCGATCCGAATCACATTTCCGGCCGCCCGGTTGACCGCAGATCGCTTCAAATGACCATCTTTTAACGCCTTTACTGCCTCCGGGTCAAACATCCCGCGGCTTGTTGGCATCTCTAAGTCGGTTCCGGCATTGATACTTGCCACCTTATTGTTTAGCGCACCCCAGTCGGTAATGACTGCACCTTTAAAGCCCCATTGATTGCGCAGCATTTCCGTTAACAAATAGTCATTGTCACTACTATAAGTGCCGTTAATTTTATTGTAGGAACACATTATTCCTTCAGGCTGGGCAGTTTGAACCGCGATTCGAAATGCTTCCAAGTACATCTCATGAAGTGCCGTCGGGTCAATTAAGGAATCAGACAAGAGGCGATCGTTTTCCTGGTTATTTCCAGCAAAATGTTTCAAGCAGGCTGCTGCTCCTTTTGACTGCAGGCCTTTAATCCAAGCCGCGCCAATCATACCGGCCAAATAGGGATCTTCACTGAAATATTCAAAATTTCGACCACACAGCGGATTTCGCTTAATGTTAATACCTGGACCTAAAACCATGTCGACGTTCAGACTGCGGGCTTCCAACCCAATTGCCTGACCCATTTCCGATACCAAATCAGGGTCCCAGGTGCAAGCGACCGCACTTGCAGTGGGAAAACACGTACTGATAGCGCTTTCATTTATGCCTAAAGCATCTCCTGCGCTAGCTTGATACCGTAGTCCATTAGGCCCATCACTCATTCGAAAACTGGGAATTTGTTTTTCTGGGATTGCCACCGATTTCCAAAAGTCGGCCCCCGACGTTAATGAAATTAACTCTTCAGGCGTCAGTTCCGTTAACTTGTCCTGTATCGTTTGCATAAAAATCCTCCTTCCAACAATTAACCGGATGATGATCCCTCATCTGAAATTAGCTTTATCTTACCGTCAACTCCCCCCTAATTGACGAAAAAACGCCCAGCCAATTAGCTGACTGGGCGTTTTTCATATTAATTAATTTTGTTAGTTAACCGCAACAGCGTCTTGGGACACTTTTTCATCCTGACGCAGCATTTCAGAAACTTCCTGACGGCGGCCATAAAGGTAAGTGATGGTAAAGCTGACCACAAATGCAATCACACAGCTAATTAAAAATGCCGGGATCGCGTGCGTTGCAATGCTGATAAAGCCAAGCACGCTGTTGGAGCCTAGCGAAACTGCCAAAACGTGGGTCATCCCCAGATATACCGAAGCAGTCGCCGAGCCAATCATCGAAGCAAAGAATGGAAATTTAAGTTTCAAGTTAATCCCAAACATCGCCGGTTCGGTCACTCCAAGTAAGGCTGACATGCTGGCAGACGAAGCCAGGCCACGTTGCTGTTTATCACTAGTTAGGAATAAGACGGCCAAGGAAGCCGCCCCTTGCGCAATATTTGATACCGACGCAATCGGAAAAATAAAACTACCGCCAGTTTGTTTGACGTTGGCAATCAATTGCGTCTCAATTGCCGGAAAGCTTTGGTGTAAGCCGGTAATAACCAGTGGCGCATAGAACAATCCAAGCACACCGGTTCCAAATGCCCCCGAAGTTTGGTATAGCCACAGCAACCCGTTGGTTAAGCCGTCGCTGACATCGCGCATCACAGGGCCAACAATCATAAACGTTAAAACGGCGGTTAATAAAATCGTTATTAATGGGGCAAATGTATAATCAAGTGCTTCAGGCAGCCTTTTGTGGCACTGCTTTTCAATCACCGACAGCAGCCAAGCAACCGCAAGCATCGGAATGACCGATCCCTGGTACCCGGCCTGCGCCACCGGTAGCCCCAAGATATGCCAATAACCAAGTGAGTGGCTGGCCACAGCCGTGCTAACATCGTATCCACTGACCAGAGCCGGCGAAACCATCATCATCCCCATGGCAGCTCCCAGATATGGATTCCCACCGAAACGCTTGGTTGCTGAAAATCCAATCAGCACTGGTAAAAATGTAAAGGGTGCGTTTGCCAAGACGTTAATAAATGCCGCGAACCCCTTGAATTGAGGATACGCCGCGACCAAAGACGCACTCATGAATAAATGTGGGGCAGTTAAAACATTGTGTAGGGCCATCAATAGCCCTGCCGCAACAATTGCCGGAATAATTGGAACAAAGATGTCGGCCAATAAATTAATGAAACCAACCAATCCCTTTTGGGTCTTTTTTAAAGCTGTTAAAAACAAAAGCGTATCCTCCTCAAAATAGTCACTTCGAACCATTCTACGGATTTTCAGGAAGGATGCAAGTATAAATGGTCATTTTCCATGAGTAAACGTTTGTGATGAGCGCTTTCATGGCCACTTTCATGGTCTTTATCCAGTTTTCATTTATTTTTATCTTTTATCCGAAGTTTGTCCATTTCTATCGGGCTGATATGATATGATTTGAGAGGAAGTTTCACATGAAACAATTTGTCTTCTGGAGGGACGTTAAAGTGACCAAGTTTAAAATTCAATCGCTCGTGTTTGTTCTTGTTGCATTTATGTTGGGGTGTAACGAATTTATCGTTGTCGGAATTTTACCCGACCTATCAAAGCAATTTCAGACACCCATTTCAACCATGGGGTATCTGGTGACCATCTTCGCCATGGTTTACGCCATCAGTACACCGTTTGTGACCGTTTTAACCAGCCGATACAGTCGTTACAAAACGCTGCTGATACTGATGATTGTCTTTTTAATTGGCAATACCCTAAGTGCCATGTCGATTGGTTACTTAACAATGATGGTCTCACGGATTATCACCGCAACGACTGCAGGTTCGATCATTTCACTTATTATGACGTTTGCCAGTACCATTGCCCCTCGTGATAAACGTGCATCACTGGTGTCTTGGATCTTTGCCGGCTTTAGTATTGCGTCCGTCTTTGGCGTCCCAATTGGCGTCGCTGTCAGTACAAGCTACGGTTGGCGGTATACATTTTGGGGCATTTCGGTTATTACAGTTTTGACTTTTATCCTCTTGGCAAAGATACTGCCAAAGCAGGTCAGACAAACCAAAAGTACCATTAAAAACCAATTGAAGATTCTCTTGGATCCGCGAATCTATCACGGCGTCTTTTTGGTACTATTCACCGCTGCGACCATGTACGGCTATTACACGTATATCCGCCCGCTGCTAACCACATCGATGGGCTTCAGTACTCAAAGCCTGAACTGGCTGTTATTTATAATCGGGATTATGAGCATTATTAGTAACCGTTTGTCAGGCGTGATGGCCGAAAAGCCCGATAGTCTTCAAAAAGCACCCCTCTTTTACGTCGCCGATATTGCCTTACTCGCCGTCTTTCCGTTTGCCCTCCATAGCAAAATTGCCGGCCTCTTAATCATGCTAATCTTGACGTTGATTGTCACCATCATCAATTCACCCATCCAAATTCATTTCCTTAACCTTGCCGAGACTGAATATCCCCAATCATTGGTATTTGCCTCATCTTTAAGTTCAATCTTCTTTAATTTCGGAATCTCACTGGGCTCTGCGACAGCATCGAGCCTGGTAAGCATTGTTGGGTTGGACAGGATTAGTATTGGCTCGGTGGTTTACGCCATCATCTCCTTAGGATTCTTATTCTTACTCAACCATGCCGTT
>NZ_JAXGWW010000013.1:0-19238 GCF_040773105.1 Lentilactobacillus sp. | reverse complement strand
CGTCTAAACGATATTATCGGCCAACGCCCGTACGTTAACTCAAGGCACCACCAAGCGGTCAAAGATGTCGCTCCATATCTGAAAGTAACCGCCAGAGCAGACGATCAAGTGATTGAAGCGATTGAGTCGGTGAACACGGACCAAATCCTAGCAGTCCAATGGCATCCGGAAAACATCTTCAAGCATTTCGAAGATTCAAGAAAGTTGTTCAAAGACTTTATTGATAGAAGCCAGAAGGTGGCGGATAGGACAAGAAAATAGAGTGCGTACCAAGCCGGGGAGCTTTCGAGCATTAGTGTAACAACAGACTTTGACGCGTTTCGCGTTGAAGTCTGTTGTTGGACTAAGCGGAGAAAGCTGGCTTGGGGAGCACATTTTATCCAAGTAGCAGTGGAGCTAAGCGGAAAAAGCTGATTTGCGAAGCACATTTTACCCAATCAGCAGCAATCCGCTACTCCTAATTAAATCAAACAAATCAGCACACCATGTAAAAATGAGGTTCAACTTCCAAATCGAAGTTGAACCTCATTTTTATTACCCGAGTTCTTCATATTTTTGCTCATGTGTAATCGGAAACTCTGCAGGTCTTTCTTGATCCATCAACGCCTCAGTTAACGACACTTTGAAGATTGATTGATTGTCATAAGGCTGCATATAATAGGCTAAATGATGCATATCCATGTACCCACGGTATTGCGTGTAGTCTTCGCTGCCATCTTGTTTGATCTTGACACCTTTCGGAATTTCAACTGAGTTAAGAATGTGGCTTAACTCATTAACAGTCTGTTCGGTTGAAACTTCGTCGGAATACTCCCGCATGAATACCGTTCTAATAAATCTTGACACCGATGTATAGTCACCCGGCATCCCCAGTGCACCACTTCCTGGTCCAAACGAGGTAATTTCGTATCCGTTATATGAACGAGCCGGATGCGGTGAGGGTTTCAATTCCGTGTAATTACTTAAATTCTTTAAATGCCACTGGAAATCCGGACTATTGGTCATCACGCCAACGGGGTTTTTCATGTACTTCATGCCGTCATGATCACTCTCCAAGACATAACATTCCCCTGATTTGTCCGAGATAATCCAATGAAGTGGGGTACTTTTTCCCAGTAATTTAACGGGCGCATCGATAATATTTAACTGCTCGAGCCGTGCTTTAAGTTCCACACAGTCGCTGGCATTCCCCAATAACCAGTTCAGTACTTCATGAGGCGCAATATTAACCTTGTCTGCCTGCAGCGCTGTTGCGTATGACGCTTCTCCACTAAAATATAATGCTGCGGCACTTAATCCCTTTTCGTTAACACCATCAACTAATATGTAGTTTCCTAAATTTCTCCCAGCACCAACAAATCCATATTGGGTATCGTACCCACTTCCACCAGCATCGCTATTAAAGTGTTGCCTTCTGGGAATCACAACCGGTCGACCATCAAGTTCAAACGCAAAATCCATTGTTCGCGCCAAAAAGTTATCGCCCGTTTTTGATAAAAACGTGACACTTGTACACAAATTGACCACTCCTTTTCTGATTCATTATAGTTAAACAATGGATGCTAAACAAATTAATTTAACATTTTCCAGTCTTATGCTTGTTATGATATGCAAAAAGGGCAAGGCAACATATTCAAGTTTTTGCCTTACCCTTTTTCAGTTATTTCAACCAAGATTTTATCCGAACCGGAATCCCGTTTTTCAATGTTTGCATGACCTCCTGTTGGTCAGCAGCCGTCAATGCTTCAAAGCCAATCGCCGGATTATGGGTCAAATCGTCCTGGTACCCCTTTGCAAATTTTAACAACTGGTCAAATTGTCGATGAGGGTCCTCTCCCAGCCAACTGACTAATCGCCCGCTTGGTGTCAGGGTTGGATTGTCAATCATTTCTCTCAGCTTGAAGCAAAGGTGCTGCGCGTTAAACGGAATCACAATTTGTGAACTGAATTGCTCAAGAACCTCGATAAACGCCACTGCTTCGTCGTGATATTGACTAACTGTCAGTGGATCTTCCAACGCAACCTGATCATTCTTCTTTTCGGCTCGGTCAATATCGTCGTCAGCTGTATCCAACTTAAACGGTCGTTCGTGGATAAAGTAAGCAAACATCAACCGAATCAAGTCAACCGCATTTTCTGAAACACCCAACGGTTCGAAAGGATCGAGGTCATAGATTCGCAATTCAATGTAGGCCACCCCCTTCGTCAGCAAATCCCGGACATCATCATTTCGTTTCATGCGAACCGTGCCGTAATACTCACGTTGGGCAATCAGTTGTTGATCGTCAACCGCCTTTAAAATGCCGTCAACGTAGGCCTGGACACTTTGGTAACTGGAAATAAAGCCGTTGCCAAAGCCAAAGTGTGAGTTGCGCAATGATCGAACCGGCCGTTTGGGTGCCTGAGTTTCAGGGGAGAAATAGTTTTCAAATGCCACAGGCGTCGCACCAAATAAGTACGTCAACAACCAGCGGTAACGCATAAATCCAATGGCGGCTTGCAGGTATAAGGCATCCGTTGTTTCCTTGTCAGTTACTTTCAAATCCTTCAACGCTTTCTTGGTCAAGCCAACGTTCACGTGAACCCCGGTTTCAGCCGTCCGCTCAATTTTACGAATTTTCGCAACTTGCTGGCGATATTCGTAGCTTTCCTTGTCGGTCTGGGCAATCACGATATCGGAATGATCCGCCTTTAACTTCGGCGGCATACTATAAGGCCAGAGATATTCGTTGCCGGCCAGTTCACTTCGGAGGGCTTGATGGTAAACGCCCAAGTACTTCAGCCCTTTGAGGGTCGTCTTCGTTGGCGGTGTAATTAATTCTGATTGGGTTTCTAAAAAATCATTCTTGATAAAATGATGTTGCCGTTCGTTCAACAACCCATGTGGATAAGCTTTGTGGCTCAGCTCCCCCTTGCCGTTAATCCTGTGGGTTTCAACTTCTAGTCCAATTGTTGAATTAATAAAGTCGGATACTTGTTTTGCTTGTTTCATCATAATCACCATCCTAATCAAAAAACGCCCCGCAAGAAAGAATCTTGTAGGACGTTTCACCGTGTTACCACCTATTTTCGCAGCTCGGTCGCCCAAAACTGCCTTAGTGTGTATGAATACACCGCGCGATAATGAGCGCATCAATGCTTCCATAGCTCAAGAGCTACCTTTCCCGTCCACAACTCCTCACTTTCACCAATCTGAGGTCTCTTAAAAGTTGCTAAACGGGTACTCTTCTCTCTCATTGCCTTTACATATACTAACCATTTTTGTAATTATCCGGCTTGCCCATCGCTCCAAACAACCGTTGACGAAGCTCGTTAGCTGTCATGTCCGGTTGTTCCTCAAAGCCGGTAAATGGATTTGGATTTTCATGAGCGCGGTTCTGATAACGATTGGCCATCGCCAACCCGTAAGACATCAACGAACCGTCAACTTCGTGATCACAAAGCGTCGCGGCCGGCGTCAAATTAGGGTTGTCCAAGCGGTCCTGCATGGTGTCAAGGACTTCTTGATACTCGGGTCCCCATTGAATCGTTGCGCCAAACATTTGCAGCTGATCGAGAAATGTTTGAGCTTCATGATGATAGATGGTCTGTTGAGTCGGGCTTTCCATGGCGACAACTTCATTCATGGCACGACCCTGCTCCAACTTCAAGTTGATTTTATCATCGCTCACCAAGGTGTCACTCATCATGAAATAACTCAGGAGGATTCTAAAGAACCGAATTGCAGACGTTCGAACACCAAGTGCTGTGGTTGGATCCAAATCGAGCATTCGCAGCTCAATGTAATCAGTTCCGTTTTTGACCATGTTGGTCAAATCACCGTGAACGGATTTTAACCGAACGCTGGAATGGTATTCGGCTTCACTAAACAAGTGGCCTTCTTTAATGTTACTTTCAATATTTTTGACGTAGTCTGCTACACTGCGATAATTATGCGTCACATCAGAAGTGAGGCCGTAGTTTGAAGAACGGATACTACGAACTTCGTGCTGCGGTTGGTCATCTTCCGGTTTGAAGAAATTCTTCTCAGCAATTGGACTATTGCCAAACAAATACGTGATCAACCAACGGTAATAATCAAATCCCTGAGCAATTTTGATATAAATGTAATTTACAAAGTCAGCGTATGATTCGTACTGGTCTGAAAGTGCTTCCCAAACGGTTCTGAGGACGTCGTCGTTGATGCTGACGTTTAAATGAACGCCGACTGGGATCCCCTGGGTATCGCTTCGAGTTTTGATCCATCTTTCGTAATAGGCCTTTTGATCGGGATCCACATCCGCAATCGGAATTGTTCGTTTATCCTGCGGCAACACTGGTGGCATACTCAATGGCCACAGCAGTTCGTTGGGCTCCAAAGCGTTGCGCAGCGTATCGTTAAGTGCCATCAGATAGTGCATCGCATCCAGTGACTTTCGCGCAGTGGGAGTAATAATTTCACTTTGAATCTGGTAGACATCAGTTTTAATGAAATGGTTCTTCCGTTGATTTCCCAAAGCCTTTGGATAAGGTTCTTTCGTTAGTCGTCCCGCGGAATCAATTCGGATGGTTTCAACTTCAATTCCCATATTAAAATCACTTGCGTTGGCGACAATTTCATTATTAAAAATAATCTGACCAATTTTATCGAACATGGGCAAGCCCCCTATGTATATATTTTATCATTAAATATTAATGATACCTTAACGCAATTCACTTCTTTTTACAAAGGGTTATTCTAAAACATTTGGCTTTGTAATATAATTATTTCATGACGTATTGGAGGATATCACTGTGCATAACATGAAGATAAGAGGATTAATACTCGCAATTTTGGGCCCATTACTTTGGGGAATCTCAGGAACAGTCGCGCAATTTCTGTTTGACGACGTTCACGTGAGCTCCAACTGGTTGGTATCAGTCCGAATGCTGATCTCAGGAATTTTACTGGTCGCATTTGGAATGTTGGAAAATGATAAAGGGTCAGTGGCCGTCTGGCATGACCGCCGAGATTCACTGGAACTCATCTTCTTTAGTTTTGTCGGCATGGCCGCATCACAGTATACATATTTCATGGCAATTGAAGCTGGAAACGCCGCAACGGCGACGATTCTACAATTCTTATCACCGGCGTTTATCATTATCTATTTAGCCCTCCGAACGCAAAATTTTCCGCGGCGGATTGATGTTTTTTCGGTCCTGATGGCGTTAACCGGTACGATTCTGCTCGTTACCCACGGTCGACTGACAGCACTGAGCATGCCCTTGGGTGGCTTTTTATGGGGACTGGGTGCTGCTGTCAGTGCCACATTATATACCCTGTTACCAAGAAAGTTACTGAAAAAGTATGGGGCAATTCCAATCGTCGGCTGGTCGATGCTCATTGGTGGGTTCTCGTTTAGTTTGTACTACCGAATTTGGGACCACATGCCCACATTTAGTTGGTTAACCTATGGTAGTGTCGCGTTTGTGGTTATCTTTGGGACGATGTTTGCCTATCTGTTCTATCTGCAAAGTTTGCGATTTATCCAGCCAACTACAGCCAGTGTTTTGGGATCATTTGAGCCGCTTTCGGCAACCTTCCTTTCGATTGTATTTCTCGGGGTCAGCTTTGGTGTGCCGGAATCACTTGGTGCGGCTTTGATCTTGGGAACCGTTGCTGTTCAGGCTTGGGCAGCTTACGCTTCAAATCCGTCGACCACAAAAGTCTAGCCAACTAGGCATCCGTTATAACAACCCAAAAAGCGAGAACCAACCCGGTATTAACATGGATTGGTTCTCGCTTTTGTATTGTTATATTCAATTTCTCTAATTTACCAGTTCTGCAAAATAGTCAAAAATCTTTTGGAATTCCGGATGAACGGCCAGCATCATTTCCGGGTGAAATTCAACGCCGATAATCTTTCCATTGGCGGATTCAATTCCTTCGACAACATGGTCATCACTTTGCGCAACCACCGTCAAATCCTTACCCGGCTGATGAATTCCTTGATGGTGAAATGAGTTAACCGCAAACCGCTCACCTAAGATCTGATTTAACCAGGAGCCCGAAGTCGTGGTCACGTGATGGGTCGGAATTTCCCATGACGTTGGATACTGGTTGTGCTTTTCAGTGGCCCCAGCCTGCTTATAAATATCTTGGTAGAGGTTGCCGCCGAGGGCAACGTTAATGACCTGCATCCCACGGCAAATCCCCAAAACCGGCTTTCCAGCTTCTTGGGCAGCCTTCACCAAGGCAATTTCAAATTGGTCTCGATAAATATCAGTCTCAGCAACTTCTGCGAGAGGCTCTTCCCCATATAAAATCGGTGTGACGCCCTGACCTCCCGAAAGTAAAAGGCCGTCAACACTTTCAATATAGGCTTTTGCATCCTTGGGATCTCCCAGCGGTAATACAAATGGCAAAACATCTGCCTGACGCAATCCGGTAACGTAATCACGTTGAATATAGTCCACAAAATTTGTCCCAAAACGCTCAGTGGGATGAATTAAATGGTTGCTGGCAATTCCAATTTTAATTGTCATCTTAAAGGCTCCCTTGTTATTTCTTCCAACTTGCATATTCATACTTCTGGTAGCCAATCAACGGGTATTCCAACCCCTTAACATCTTTGGTTCTCAAGTGAACCGAAGCGTATTGGTAAAGTGGTGTCACACCCTGCAGATTGTTTAACAAAGAAGCTGCTTTTTGTTGGAGCTTAACCCGTTGTTCAGGGGTTTGGTTGGTCGTGTCATTAATCTGATCAATAATTTTTTGGTACTTAGGGTTGGTCCACTTGGTAAAGTTGATGACTCCGGCTTTACTTGCTAAGTTCAAATAGTCAATCGGGTCAGGAAAATCAGTTGACCAGCCAAGCGTTCCAGCATCGAATTTGTGAGCACTGAAATCAGAAATTTCTTGCTGCAATGGAATTGAGCGAACCGTCAAATTAAAGTCAGGAGAAACTTTTTGTGCCTGAGCTTGAATATATTCAGCCACTGCTTTATAAGCATCTGTATCGGCCGTCAACAACTGAACGTTAATCTTTTTTTGACCAAGTTCTTGTTGCGCCAGCTTAAAGTAATAGCGGGCCTTGGTTAAATTATACGTGAGTTTGTTGGTGACGCCGGCATTAAAGTCTCTACCGCTGGCATCTTTAACCTCGCCTTCAGGCACAACCGATTGAGCTGGCGTTGAGCCATCCTTTAACACATTTTTAGCCAACGACTTGCGATCAATGGCGTAACTAAGCGCCCTGCGCAGGTTTAAGTTACGAGTTGTCTTCCGATAATTGTTCCAAGGGATAAACGCCAGTTGCCCATATTTAGAAACAACCGTTTCGCTCTTGAACTGCTTCTTAGCGTCGGCCACCAAACTCCCTGAAATCTGAGTTTCATCGATATCTTTGGCTTGGAATAATCGCAAACTAGTTTGCGGTGTCTTCACAACCTGAAAATGAATCTTTTTAAGATCAACTTTATCCGCGTTGTAGTAGTGCTTGTTCTTAACGAGTGTCCAGGTGTCCTTAGAGGAGTTCCAATTCTTAATCTCGTAGGCCCCATCTGAAGCGGCATGTTCAGAATCTTGACCGTACTTGCTCCCCCACTTTGCCAAATCCTTCTGGTTAATCGGGAACAGCTGGGTTGCGATAACGTAATTGTAGTACGGCACTGGCCTGGAAAGTGTAATCTGCAGTTTGTATTTACTGAGTGCCTTAACCCCGAGCTTGGATGGTGACGCTTTTCCGGTGTTCACTTCCTGGTAATTCTTGATATCACTCAAATGGCCAGCTCGTTGTGACTTTGTCTTTGGTTCAACCTGCCGCCGAAACGACGCCACAAAATCCCCGGCCGTTACACGACTGCCGTCATTCCATTTCGCGTCATGGCGCAAATTGAAAGTGTACGTCTTGCCGTTATTCGTTGGTTTGACAATCTTGGTCGCCACTGAAGGCACGATTTTGCCTTGGTTATTTTGCTTGTATAACCCCTCAACCACTTGAGAAATCGCCAGATAACTCCCCACATCAGTTGCCCGGTTTGGATCGACCGTAATGACATTGGTTTGAGCAGTCGTCTTAAAGGTTCGATTGCTGTTGTCCTTGCTGGACGAACTTTTACCGCAGCCGCTCAAGACCAAAGCCCCCAATAAAGCAATACTCGACACGACCAAAAGTCTTCTCTTCATATCCCATACCTCCCAAATTTTGCGAAAAAAAACCGGCTTGAATTCACAAGTCGGTTCACTGCTAGTATCATATAGGGACGAATTCATCGCGGTACCACCCTACTTCAAAATGCTCTCAAGAACACTTTCTCAGCCAGTTATAAACTGTGGGCGATAATGGACCCAACATGATAATCTCACAAATGCTTGATTACCGAGACTCACGGACCATATTCACCAACTACCCCAGACTGCCTTTCACCAATTGGCAGTTCTCTTTGCAAGGGCGGTTGACTACTCATCCGATCTTCGTCAAACACGTTAATGCTAATTGTAACGGATATTTTCTGAGAGTCAACTCATTTTATCATGACTTTTTAATCATACGGATAATTACAGACTTATTTGGGCTGGTTTTGAAACTTTTTCTCATAAAAGACGAGGCCCCAACTCACGCTAGAGTGCCTTTGCCAAAATTCGCATTTTTCTGCCTAATTGATCGATAGCGGTGTCAATTTCTTGATAACCCAGCTTTTCGTACAACCCGACGTGTTTGGTAACGATATAGGCTTTATGAAATCCAATCTCTCGGATTTGACTTTCGGCAAGTTTAACCAATTCTTGGCTTAAATGCTGGCCACGATAAGGTTCGCTGACGAAGACAAACCCAATAAACGGTGAAAATCCAGTTCCTTTGACGATGTCTTCTCGCACCACCGCACAGAATCCCGCCAGCTTGTCATCATCCATCATGACAATGACCCGTTCCCAGTCAGAAACCTTGCCACCGATCATTTCATTGGCCAAATATTTGCCAGCTGGCCAGGAAACCTCCCCGATCAGCTTGGCAAAGTGTTCCCATAAGTCATCCGAATCGTCTAATATATATTGTTTCATGCTGACCTCCCGACACTGATTTTCAGAATGAATAGTTTAATTATAATCCAATCAAATCATTTTCAAAAAAGATTTCCCAAAAAGCGGTAAAATAAACTCAAACGATTCCTGAGGAGGACTGAATATGAAACGAGTAGCAGTTTACTGTGGCGCGTCCACAGGGAACAATCCAGCGTACATAGAAGCCACCAAAAAGTTGGCATCCTGGCTTGTAAAACACGACTTGGAATTAATTTATGGTGGTGGCGGTGTTGGCTTGATGGGGGTACTTTCAGACCAGATATTGGCTGAAGGTGGTAAGGTCCATGGAGTTACGACCAAGCAATTAGTTGCCAGAGGTGCAGAATCGCCACGCTTACAAGCCCTTTCCGACCTAACAATTACAGACAATATGTCAGCAAGGAAAGCAGAAATGATGAACATTTCAAATGGCTGCATCGCGCTTCCGGGAGGCGTCGGGACTCTCGAAGAAATTAGCCAGGCATTTTCATGGGCCCGTTTAGGCGACAACCCTAGTCCCTGTGTTTTTTATAACGTGGACCATTATTATGATGACCTCGCGTCCATGTTCGACAAAATGGCCAATGACGGTTTCTTGTCAGTCGAAGATCGCAAAAAGCTCTTCTTTTCAGATTCATTAGACGAAATCTACACGTTTATGACCACTTATGTCCCGCCAAAGGTGCGTGGGTATAAATAATAGCCGAAAGAGGAGCCGAGCCAAAGTTAACACCTTTGGCCCGGCCCTTTCTCGCTTATTTAGATCGATTTTTAAAAAATAGTTATTAATTAATCCAATCAACTGCGTCCAGGGTATAACTGCCCCCGACGACACTGACGGTTGCGTGGTGCTTGCCGGCAGCTAATCCCAAAATAACGGCATTTTCTGCCCGATCGGCACCAATCTGTGGTACTAAGTTCCAATCAATTACAACACCATCAACGGCGATTTTTAAAGCTGCCTTGGCGGCCTGTTGACCAATCAGTGAAAATCCAGTTCCGGTAAAATCGAAGTCAAAGGTTGGTACCTGACTATCATCTGCAGTTGCGGTTGACAACGTTCGATTCCATTTTGTATTGCCGAGTCCGCAAACGTGCTGCCAGTTCCCTTTATAAGTAATCGCAGCGTCCAAATCATCCAATCGTTTGGAAATTAAATGCCCACTTTGAGGTTTGGTAACTGTAATTTGACTGATTTGCGTCTGATAATAACCGCTCCCAAGCTTAACTCGGCCGCTAAAATGCGGATTATCGCTATCAGTATAATCAAAGACTTGTTTTTCATCGATTGACGCGGTTAATCGATTGCCAACCGCCGCAAAGGTAATTTGGTGGGAGATCGTCAAATCCAGTCCATCAACGTAGTTCAACGACACGATCCGATCATCTTTGATCAGTTGGCAACTGCCATCAATGTAAACCTTAAAGACGTAGGGGGCACTTTCAAGGCGCCCTTTAACATCAGTCATTTCCCGCAAACCAATTCCAAAGTAGTTTCCAGTTGGCGAATTTTGTTGCGTCTGATCGTCAAACTTCATGGCAACCGTAACCTGATAGTCTGCCCATTTGTCATCACCAACGGTTAAGTTGGGGGCAAACGAATACTCCCAGTCAAGCGCACGCTGCTTTTCAGTAATCATCTGCTGGACGACGTGGTTTCCGCCATCATCAACAACCTCGAAAGCACCGCCTTGATCAGCCGTAAATCTTGGTGTATTACCTCTTGAAGCCAAATAGTTACCTGGATAACCAGCATAGCTGAAGTCGTCTTCATATAAGACACCGTTTGCACCCTTGCTGCCTAGAGTGTGGTCGGCATAAGGACTTTCAAGCCGCTTGTAGGTCACCTCTGGATCATCTGCCAACTCCAAAGTTGTCGCAGTCACAATCGAATGTGGGTTGACCGTTACTTCTACTGTTCCATCGGTCAAAGGAAGTGATTCGCGCACCTGCTTCATCCGACTATCATAGGCATCCTGTTCATCCTTAGGACCAATACTTTCCCAAACCGTGAGTTTCTGGTTTGCGCTTGTTGCCAGATTTTTGACTTGGATCTGATAGGTTCGGGGCTGAGCACTATCATTATCAAAGATAACCGAAAAATTTTTCTTATCAGGAGACACCAGCGTCATGTAACTGGGCGCTTCTCGGTTTCGATCCAAGTTCTCAGTCCCGCCGACACCGCTATCACAAGCACTCGTTAGGTAACGCCAAGCATCTTCATCGGCCCACCCAGCTTTGGCGAAGTCGCTAAAGTATTTCATGCATTGCAGCCCAACGTTATCGACTTCAAAGTAACCTGACCAGGGGCGGTTCGCATTAATCAGTTCTTTGTGGCTGTAGTTGACTCCGGTATAATAGGCGGAAACTGCGGGTTGGAAGATGTATAAACTGCGACGAGAATTCACATAGCTCTTAATCAGACGGTTCGCAACATCCAAACCACTCTGTACGCCACCAATTCCATCGCCATTGCTGGCTCGAACCCGATACTTCCCCATCGTCATTGGGGCAATACCCTCACTGTACCAGACCTCATGATGGTAATCATCTGCCAACTTGGTAAACGGCTTATTTTCACCATCATCGGTATTATAGTGGTAACCAACAGCGGAAACCCGTTTGCGTAATTCCGAATCTGCAATCATCATATCACCAAAGTCACGTTCATAATTTTCATCTGCAGCGATGAGCTTGATTTTATTGAACTGATCAATTGGAAATCCGGACGGAAAATCGTTACGGTCGTTGGCAATCCGATCCGCAAACCACTTAATCCATTTGACCATCGGGTGTTTGGTCTCGTTTCTGTCTGGATCGACGTAATCGATTAAATACCCGTATTCCTCATAAGCGGCACCAATCGTCTTCTTATACCACTGATACATAGGTTCAAACGCTGACTCGGCAACGTTATTATCCGGATCATCTGTTTTCACATTCACCCAGAGTGGGCGCAACCAGCCGGGTTCTCCCCAGCGCAGCACAGCCGTCTTTAACGATGGCTGAAGCTTTTTTGCGTCCGCAATCAATTGGAAACCGGCACCTCGTTTGACGTTTGCGGTCTCATCTTTCGACCGCATTGTTGCCGGCTCGGTTCCAGACGACGTATTTGCATCGTCGCCCATCTCCACTTTTAACATTCGCATCAATGGGTGACAACCACCAAATAAAATCTGGAGGATCTGGTCATAGCTGTCGCGATGTTCTGCTTTATAATCCAATAGTAACCGCGACGAATTATTACAACTCAAGTAGCCAAAGCCCTTGAATGTATTCGCATCCCCAGCCTCTAGATCAAGTTGACTGCCGTCAATCGTAAAACTAGTCCAATTCATATGATTTCTCCTTTGTTAGCTATTCTTGTGAAGGCTTCTACTAAATAACCCAAATATCCATTACCAGAATATTTGGGTTATTTACTCTGAAACCAAGTTCACTCTGGTCTCGTGTTCAACTATTTATCTGCTTTGTAGTCCAATGGAAGTGACGTCCAGCGTTTCTTTAAAAAGAATGCAGCGGCCTTTGGCTGACGATCACGGGTGAAGATTCCCTTCTTATTACCATTGACACGCATGTTGCCTTCAACAGTTTGGAAGTCGGCCAAGTTCCATGGCTGTTCACCACGAACAAAGTCATATGAATCAAATACACGATCAAACATATCCAACAACTCAATTTGATATTCTTCACTCCACATGATGGATGGCAATTTGTGTAAGCCAGGTTCAGTATCGGCACCATATTCGGAAAAGACGATTGGCTTATCAATATCCGAATTCTTCCACTCATCAAGTTCGGCACGCAATCCTGCTTCACCATCAGAAATTTCGTAACCCCACTTATGATACCAGCCTGGATAACGGTTCAACAGGTAGAAATCAGGGAATTGCAAACATTTAGATGCTTCGAAGGTATCGTCTTCGTTCAGTGTAAATGTTCTTGGACGCTTTTCTGGGTCCAATTCCTTTGAATCATTAAACAGCTTTGTGAAGTATGGAACTGCTGAATCAGTTGACGTATCCGGCTCATTACATAGGCTCCAAGCAAGGACACTTGGGTGATTCTTGTCGCGTTGAATCATATCCTTCACTTGGTCAATGTGCTTCTTGTATAATTCGTCAACCCAGTCACCATCAAAGAATGACTGATTCAAACCACCTAAGAAGCTGGCAGCTGCCATCTTAAACCCAACGGCTGGCACTTCGTCAATAATTAAGATACCTTCGCGATCAGCGAATTTATAGACTTGTTCATCATATGGATAGTGTGAACTTCTAAATGAGTTGGCACCAATCCACTTCATCAAGTTCATATCCCGGCGCTCAACGTTCAAATCAAAAGCCCGACCAGCGTAAATGCTGTCTTCATGTCGACCAAAGCCGCGAAGATAAACCGACTTGTGGTTGACCAAGATTTGGTGACCCTTGACTTCAATGGTCCGTAAACCAATTTCATCGGAATATTCATCGACAGTTTGGCCATTCTCAACTAATTCAAATTTAATCGTATACAGATAGGCATCACGAACTTGCCAAAGAGTTGGGTTCTCAACAACTAAGTCCCCTGATTGGCCCTCACTGGTTGCGACAATCTGACCATCTTCATCAGCCAAACTCACCATGAAGTTGCTCCCCGCCGTCGCCTTGACGTCATAGTGGACCGTTGCTTGGTTTTCACTCACATCATAAGTCGTTGAATAGTCATAAATATTTTCCTTAGGGATTGCAAGTAAGTGAACACTGCGGTTTAATCCGGAATAATTATAGAAATCAAAGAATGGCTTTGACATCTTCTTGCCGTTTTTCAATATGGCTGTATCGCCGGCAGGAAGCGCATCGCGGTGAAGCTCGTTATTCATTTTAAGGGCGACAATATTTTCTTCGCCTAACTTAATGGCTGTGGTAATATCAGCTGTAAATGGCAGAAAGCCACCTTCATGGGAACGGATCTCCTGACCATTAACATAAACGGTTGCCCGGTGCGTTGCTGCACCAAAGCGAAGTTCAATCATCTTATCCTTCATGTAGTCTGGCACGAAAAACTTCTTAGCGTACCAGAAATCACCGGTATATTCACGGGAATCCTTATCGGTAAAGAAGTCATTGAAGCTGGCAGGCACTGGCATCTTGATTGGGTCACCCAATCCGGTCGTCCAGCCCTTTTTTTCACCTTCAGCAGATGGGTCAAACTTAAAATCCCATAAACCATCCAGCTTTTGATCCTGCCGAAATTTATTGGTAACCGGGTAAAGTAAACCTTTTTCCATAATATTATCCTCCTAAGCTAGTTAAACGCAGTTTCTAGTTGTTCATTTTCGCAAGCGCTTTCTTTTAATCTAACGGTTTAATTTTACTATATTATACAGTATAGTCAATAGATTTTAGTAAAATATATTTTGCGGATTAATTCACCGTTTGAACCTATTTTAAGGGTGTTTGTTTCGTTCCTCTTATTCACAAACAACTATTTTTTAAAATTGATTAGTATTAGTTTTAATTCTTATCTCTCGTTTTAGTAAAAATAATTCAGGGAAAATAAAAAGTCGACCACAGTGCGAAACGTCTTGGGCCGACTTTTTTATAACTCTGTATTGACTATAAGCTGCTTTCCCGTTCAACAAGTTCGGTTGCAATAACCGTCAACTCTGGAACTTTCTTTGGATCCTTAATTCGATCCGTCAGCATTTCCAGTGCCCGCTCACCCATTAATTCAGTGTGAACATGGACCGTTGTTAATGCCGGACTGGTATATTTAGCGATCGCAACATCGTTAAAGCTAATGAGGCTAACCCGGTCTGGAACCTTGATGTGATTTTGCTGGAGCGCACGCAACACCCCAACAGCCATCGAATCACTGCCAATGACAAATCCATGGGGTAGCTTGTCACCCAGCTGTTTGATGGCCGTATTCATTAAGTCGAATCCAGAATCCGGTCCAAATGGGCCTTGGAATACGAATGCGTCGTTAAGCAGTCCCTTTTCAGAAAGATACGCATCAAACGTTGAAACACGCGGATCACGCACCCCTTGTTTTTCAGTAACTGTGGTTTCTTTACCAGCGATCATCCCAATGTCCCTGATGCCCCGATCAATAAACCGATCGATAATTTTTCGAACGGGCGACTCAAAATCGCTTCGAATACTGTCGCAATCATAGGTCAAATAATTTTCACCGATAAATACCAGCGGAATGCCGTAAGATTTTAAGCTTTGAACTTCGGTTTTATCAAATTTACCAACCGCAATCATGCCACTAAGTGTCTTCACTCGATTTTTATCAACCGAATCAAAAGTCAGCTTTTCAACTCCGGCACCTACACTTGCGGCCTTGTTTTCAATTCCATATTGAATCTGAAGGTAGTACAAGTCGGTTAATTCTTCTTTGTCAGAATGCCATTGGATAATGCCAATTTTCTTGCCACCCTTGGGGACGTGACGATTGCGTTTTTTATACTGTAACTTTTCAGCAACTTCAAGCACTCTTCTTCGTGTATCTTCCCCCACCGAAAGCGTGTCATCGAAGTTCAAAATCCGTGATACTGTCGATATCGAAACGCCAGCTTCTTTAGCGACATCTTTAATTGTTGTCATTTTATCACCCATATAAACATACCCCATAATTGAATTCAAACTTTACTAAATAATAAAACCTACATATGAATAATATCACATGTAGGCTGCTGATTAAATTTTCAGCTACTAAAACTTATACTTTATTTACTGAATTTCGCTCAAAGTTCAATCAATCACGATTAACCCGCCCCCCATTTAATATAAGAAATCCTCTCCAGACCTGACGTCCGAAGAGGATTTCCGATCCTATCGCGAATGGGGTTCGTTATCGTGTCATGTCAGAAATAACACTAGGATCTGTTACAATGTAACACATTTTTTGGAGATGGGATAATTATTTATTCAACCACACCCTCATTTTGCCGTTTTCACGGTTAGCCCAGGCATAGTATGGCACCATGGTCAGCTCGGCATCTGTTGAATCAACCTGCTCGCTGGCATCAACGTAAAGTGGCGCATCTTTGGAATCAGCCTTTTGAAGCTTGGCAGAAACATTAACAACACCAACACCATCTAACAGTGATTCATCGAAATGATAATCAGTCTTCGCATCCGTTGCAACTTCATAGAGTGAAAGTGGGGCTTCATTGTCAGTCCCTTCAGCAGCGTAAACAATTGGGCCGCGTTGGATGGCAACCTTGCCAAAGTCATCGTTGACTCGGTTGCTGGCACGCATAACCTTTACGTCCATGTCCAGCTTAAGATCGATAACCAGTGACTCTACATCAACATCTACGTAGATAAATCCATCATTTAAGGGAAGTGTTGTTGAAACGCCATTGATTTCCAATTCAAAGTTAGCAGACCAGTTTGGAATCCGAATTCCTAATTTAAATGCCTTGCCTTCTGAATTAGTGATTTCGTAGTGAATATCACCGCTCCATGGGAAGTGGTTGGTCTGTGAAATCTTGATACCATCATCAAATTCTGCCTCGTTTGAAATGAATTGGTGAGATAAAATTGTATCGTCATTAACGGTGTACAGATATTCATCAACAGAAGCAATCAGACGGGCCAAGTTTGCAGGACAGCATGCGCAACCAAACCAGTCTGCACGATGCGTTAAGACGTGCGACTTGCCTGGGTTGCCCTTTGAAGCAACTGGATCTGCTTCAAGCGGGTTAACGTAGAAGAAGTGCTTGCCATCAAGTGCCATGCCGCTCAACGCACCGTTGAACAGTTCTTTTTCAAGAACATCAGCATATTCACCTTTGGCGTGAATGTTCAGCATTTGACGAGCGAAGAATGACATCCCAACTGAGGCACAGGTTTCACCATAATCGGTATCGTTAGGTAAATCATAGTCGTAGGTAAATGCTTCACCAGTGGTTGTTTGGCCGATGTTTCCGGTAATGTACATTTGACGCTTAACAATGTCATTCCAGAAACGATCACAGGCTGCTAGCAGATCCTTGTCGCCGGTATAGCGGGCAACATAGGCCATTCCTGTACAAAGGTAAACGACTCGAACGGCATGTCCATGAGGAACTTCTTGGTCTTTGATGGGTTCTGCTGCCAGATAGTACTCACGCTTGAAGTCTCTCATCCCTGGAATCAAATCACGCTCAGGACTGTCACCGTCTTCTTTGATCTGATTTTCAAAGAAAGCCGGGTCTTGCCCACGTTGTGTTAAGAAGTAGTGTGCCAAGTCGAGGTAACGTTTTTCATTCGTTTCTTCATACAAACGGGCGAGGGCCAATTCGATTTCTGGATGCCCATCATATCCTGGAATTTTGCCTTCTTCAAGACCAAAGTTGCGGTCAATGCAGTCAGCCATTCTGGTAGCAATATCTAAGGCTTTTTTGTTGCCAGTTTCTTGATAATATGCAACCCCGGCTTCGATGTAATGTCCCATCGTGTAAAGTTCATGTGATTGTTGAAGTCGTTTGAATTTACGTTCTGGTGCATCAATTTGGAAGTAAGTTGACAGGTAGCCGTCATCGTCTTGGGCATCAGCGATCAAATCAATCAAATTGTCCGTAATCTTTTGCAGATCTGGATTTGGATGATAACCGAACGAGTATGCAGCTGCTTCCAACCACTTATAAACATCGGTGTCTTGGAATGGGAAGCCGTAATGATGGCCTTCCATTTGCCCAGCAGCGATTTTCAAGTTGGCAATGGCATGACTATTTTTGTCTTGACCATTGTTTTGTGGGTCTTCTGAAATTGAGATATCTGCTTCATCGTTCATTACTTTCCATTGATATGGAAGAACTTCCTTAACAACGAGTTCGCGATACCGTTTCCAGAAATCAGAAGTAACTTTGACCTTATTTAATTTGGGTCGTGTATAAACTTGCATAGTGCTGTTTCCTCCTAAAAGTAGTGAGTCAATCCAAGCAACTAATAACCAGTTCTGATGTTTGTTCGTGCTTGGAAGAGCTTTCCTAAAAATCCGTCATTAAGCTTGAGCAGCCTCTGCTTCTTCAGCAGCCTTAGCTTCAGCGTTACGTTCTGCAAGATCAGCTTTAACAATTGGTTCGTGATTTTCCCATTTACGGTAAAGAACCATCAAGATAACACTGATTGCGTAGATAATGATTGGAACCCAAACGAATGTGAAGCTGATTCCGCTGAGACTTGAACCTGATTGAGTTGCATTTGCGGCGTTGAAACCAAATCCTTTGAGCAACATTGAAGCAATGAATGATCCAAATCCTGAACCCATTTGGATACAGAATGAAGCACCAATTGCAGTTAAGAATCCGTTGGCACGAACACCGGTCTTCCATTCACCAAAGTCAACAGTGTCACCAACCATGGCGAAGAACATCGTGCAGGCACTCCCTGAACCGATACATGCAACACACCAACCGATTAAAGCAGAAGTAACGTTTGAACCTGCAAAGCCAATCCATGCTTGACCAACCATTGTCATGAGCAGGAAGAAGATTGTGGTTCCCCATTTGTGCATGAACTTAACGAAGAATGGAACTGAAGCCATCCCAATAACTTGGATGATTGTAAATCCGTTGAAGAATGAAATTAAGTCTTTGCTACCCATGTTGTACTGGAAGTAGTAAGGCATTGAAGCGTTACGAACGATAAATGCAGTCCAGTAAGCCAAGTTGGCAACAACGATCAATACCCAAGGCCAGTTACCTTTAGTGGCTTTTAAACTTTCTTTGATGGTAATTACTTTTTCGTTTTCAATATTCTTTTCACGCATATCGAAGAAGGCGATAATCAGAAGAATGAAAGCAACGATTGAGTAAACACCAACAGCTAATGACCAACCTTTTTGATCATTACCACCACCGAGCAAGCCGGCAAATGGAATAATGAAGGTTACGGCGAAGAAGTTACCAACGTTACCAAGTACCAAACGAATTGAGTTGGCTTGCATCCGGCCATCGGTACTTGAAGTTAAGTTAGGCAATACTGAAGTGATAGGTGTCGACATAGCCGTGTATGATAAGTCGGCTAAGATGTACATAACACCGGCATAAACCACCTTTAAGGTGCCGCTTAATGCTGGTGTTGTAAACAGTAACCAGACGAAGATGGCAAATGGTAATGACATCCACAAGAACCAAGGACGACTCTTACCGTATTTACTGTGGGTGTGGTCAACCAAGATACCCATAACAGGAGCGCCAATTGCATCAAAGATACGACCAATTAAAAGTAAAACCCCG